>CALCWF010000033.1 GCA_937906355.1 uncultured Rickettsiales bacterium | reverse complement strand
GTATAGTTGTATTTGCGAACGTTGGAAGTATTATTTACTCTAAATTGAAACAGGACAAATAATTGAAATATTCGAATTCAACGATGTTTTTTTGTTTTCGACGAGCTTTCATAATACAGGCTTTTGATAAACGATGTAATCAGTTTTGTATCAATCGATATATAATCATCGATTGATACGTCTTTTAATATACAAAAAGTTCACCGCTGTAAGATTTAGATTTTGAATAAGTATCGGTTCATCGATACAAAAGCTTGTATATTAAATAATAGCACACATGAATTAACAATAATACATTGATATCTGTTCTGATATGATTACATTTGTTGTAAGTTTATTTATTTTGTATCTAGGATACAAAATCTACGGGAGTTTTGTAGATAGAAGTTTTAAGCCGGATGACAGAAGGACACCTGCTGTTGCAAACAATGACGGCGTCGACTTCGTCCCGATGAAGACATATAAAGTCTTTTTAGTTCAACTTTTGAATATAGCCGGTCTTGGACCTATATTTGGAGCTATAACAGGTGCTTTATGGGGTCCTATCGTATTTTTGTGGATAGTGTTTGGAACTATATTCGCCGGTGCCGTTCATGATTATTTGTCTGGTATGCTGAGTGAAAGAAATAACGGTGCAAGTATTGCTGAAATAGTTGGTAGATATCTTGGAAACACAACGAAGCAAATAATGCGATTATTCTCGTTCGTTTTACTTGTAATGGTTGGCGTTGTCTTCATGGTAGGACCGGCGGAGCTTATTGCTATGCTAACTCCGGAGACCTTGAATGTAAGATTTTGGTCTATTGTGATTTTGACATACTACGGAATTGCGACGTTTTTACCGATAGACAAGATTATAAGCAGGTTTTATCCATTTTTTGGACTATCGTTGCTCGTTATGGCGCTATTAATCGGTGGAATTACGATTTTTAACGATATAGCCGGTGTCGCAAAGATACCAGAGATATGGAACTATATTGGCAACATGCACTACGATAAGGTTCCTATTTGGCCTATGATGTTTATATCTGTCGCATGTGGTGCTATATCCGGCTTTCATGCTACACAATCGCCGTTGATGGCTCGTTGTATCAAGAGTGAACGTGATGGTAAGAAAGTATTCTACGGTGCAATGTGTATGGAAAGTGTTATAGCTCTCGTATGGGCCGGAGCGGCGTCTGCTTTCTTCTACGATCCAACGACAAACGGATGGTTGGCGGAGAAAATTGTAGTTCTCAATGGAAAAGAAGAGATAGTAAAGTTTATTGGTAATTCAACAAGTGTTTACAATATGTCGATATCTCTACTCGGGCTAGTTGGTGGTGCCTTTGCTGTAATTGGCGTAATTCTTTGCCCGATAACAAGCGGAGATACGGCACTTCGTGCTGCGAGATTAACGATTGCCGATTGGTTTAAAATAGATCAAAAAAATGCTATTAAACGTCTCTTTTTAACAACCACGATTCTTGTGATTGGATATACGATATCTCTGTGCGATTATAGCGTAATTTGGAGATACTTTTCTTGGTCCAACCAGACGCTAGCTACAATAGTTCTTTGGACGGGCGGAGTATTTTTGTGTAAAAATAGAAGTAAAAATATTGGCTGGATAGCAGTAATTCCGGCAACCTATATGACATCTGTCGTTATTGCGTATATATTGCAGGCGAAGGAAGGGCTTAATATAGATCCTGTTGTATCTAATGTAATCGGTATAGTCTGTGCCGTCGTGCTGTTACTGATGTATATCGCGAAGGTATTCTTGAAATGTGATGAAAGAAAGGGTAAGAAAAGCGTTGATAAAACAAAAGAAAATACGAAAGGGAAAGGTGAGGGTAAAGTGAGCATAAAAATTCAAAAGAAAGTAGGCACAAAGAAAGTGGGCACGTCTAAAAACGAAGCATCGAGCATTAAGGCAAAATCGAGCACGAATATCGAAGTGAATAAGAATGTGAAAAGCACAAAGAAAAGTATCGCAAAGAAAAGTAAGAAAGATGTAAAGAAAACTCATAGCAAGAAAAAAGACGATATTAAGGTCAATATTGGTAGCAAAAGGTCGAGAAAAAGAAAGTTGAGAAAAAAGAAAGCAATAAAAGCAGAAGTTTGAAGAATAAAAAATAAAAAAAACAAGAAATCAGTATAAATTTCTTTTATTTGTTTACTATTTCAAATAGATTACTATAATCTATACATGCGAAAGAATAGACGCGAAAAGCAAAGTAAACAAAATAGCAACAATCAGATGAGGTTCGATTTCTCGAAAATAGACAAAAGTCTAGAAAAACTGGTTCTATCGTTCAAGGAGTATGACGATAAAAAAAACAATAAAGAAGACAAAAAAGGAGAAGTAAAGGTGATGCCAAAAATACTAAATGAAATGAAAAATAAAACAACAATTAGAAAGAAAAAACTGAATGTCTCCTTGATTCGTGAAATGATTCGTGAAACAAAAAAGAAGGCTGATAAAAAAGTTGATAAAAAAGCTAATAGAAAGTAGGCACTAAAATATAGTAAAAGAGAAGAAGAGATAGAGCGGTAGTCGTGCGACGTCTATAAGAATCTTTTTACAAACTTTGTTAATCGAGCATACGATGCGAAGAAAATGTTTTTACCTATAAGATTTCCATATCTGTCCTTAATTTTTTGCACGTCATGTTTACCTATAATGAAAGCTATTCCATGGAAATGCAATGCTGTTTCCA
>CALCWF010000032.1 GCA_937906355.1 uncultured Rickettsiales bacterium | reverse complement strand
GTTGAAGTCTATGTATTCTCCTTTTGGGATTATCAGCACGTGTATCTTAGCGACCGGATTAGCGTCCTTAAAGCATAACAGATCGTCGTCTTCGAATACCTTTTCGCTTGGTATTTCGTCTCGTAGAATTCTTGCAAAAACGTTATCTTTATCGTAGGTCATATAGTATTTATATACTATGTCGTCGTGTATATAATAAATGTAAAGTTTATTTTATTTATATCTGTCCTTATAGCGTCTATATGCGTGTTATGATATACGCAGTGCGTGCATTTGATTGTGTCTTGTTTAGAAAAACTTGCATATTAAATGCTAAATAGTCATTTTCGTGACAGCAGGGATTATGAAGCAGTATCTTAATTTACTTAGATTTGTGATGGAGAACGGTGTTGATAAGGACGATAGAACCGGCACTGGTACGCGTTCTGTATTTGGATATCAGACTAGATATAATTTGAACGATGGTTTTCCGATAGTCACGACGAAGAAGTGCCATCTTAGAAGCATCATTCACGAGCTTTTATGGTTTCTTCATGGAGATACGAATATAAAGTATCTAAAAGATAACAATGTGTCTATTTGGGATGAGTGGGCTGACGAGAATGGAGATCTTGGTCCTGTTTACGGCAAACAATGGCGTAGATGGGAGGATAAGAACGGAAGAGTTATAGATCAGATAGCGAACGTTGTCGAGCAGGTGAAGAGGGATCCGAACTCTCGTCGTTTAGTTGTGTCTGCGTGGAATCCGGCTGGTGTTGACAAAATGGCATTACCACCTTGTCATACCCTATTTCAATTTTACGTTTTGAATGGCAGATTAAGTTGTCAACTTTATCAACGATCGGCTGATATATTTTTAGGCGTTCCGTTCAATATAGCTTCGTATTCGTTGCTTACGATGATGATTGCACAGGTTTGCGATCTTGGAGTTGGAGATTTCGTTCATACAATGGGAGACGCACATATATACTCGAATCATTTCGAGCAAGTGAGAACGCAACTTTCTAGAGATCCGTATCCGCTACCAATAATGAGAATAAACCCTGATGTTAAAGATATTTTTTCGTTCAGATTTGAAGATTTTGAGTTGTTGGACTATCAGTGTCATCCGGCGATAAAGGCTCCCGTTGCTGTATAGGTTTGAGAGATACTTTATTTCGAGTTTTTATTTCGAGTCTTTAGCAGATTTACCTTTATAGTCTTCGTTTTTTAGATATTTACGATAACTTGCAAATTAAATCGTTGTTATGATGTATGGCTACTGCTGGGTTTTTTTTATTAGTTTATTAAATGCCGGCGAATTTTGAGTTTAAACAATCGATAGCATCTATAAGAAGCGATATAGCGAATATAGAGAATGTTTTGAATATTGAGGCGAAGCGATATCGACTAAACGAGATCGAGAAGGAGATATTAGAGAGCTACAACGATATCAAGATGTATGCTTCTCTATCGAGAGAGAAAACGATGTTGAGTAATTTGATTGACGACTTCACTGCTCTACACGACGACGCTGAGAATATATATGATTTACTTCAACTACCAGAGAGTGAGTTAGACGACGCTACGCTGGATGAGATTAAAAGCGAATTAGTTGTATTAGCCGAGAAGACGAAGATTATGCACACTAAGTCGTTATTTTCTAGTAAGACAGATAGTTGTAATGCTTTTTTAGAGATTAATTCCGGAGCTGGCGGA
>CALCWF010000031.1 GCA_937906355.1 uncultured Rickettsiales bacterium | reverse complement strand
GATTCAAAATAATAGGATTTTTACATCATTTTCAAAATATCATTTAATTAATTTTCTGCCAATTACTACTCTGTCTAATTCAGCATAATCTTTAATAATCTTAACATCCGAAAGATTTGCTTTCTCAAATAACTCTTTAACCTCTACTCCTTGATTATATCCTATTTCAAGAAAAACGCGTCCTTCTGGAAGTAAATTTCTTACAATATTTTCAGACAAAAAACGATAAAATCTAAGCCCATCTCCACCACCGTCAAGAGCGAGTCGAGGTTCAAATCTCTTAACTTCTTCGTCCAGTGTATCTATCGTGTTTGTCTCTATGTAAGGAGGATTACACAAAGTGTGAGGGCAAGGAACCCGAGGAGCCGGTTGAACCTGAGCATTACGGTCCTTTATCATATCTATCGTGTCCAAGTCCACAGAGAATATCGCCAACGACGCACTTCACTTTTACGTCAAGTCTTCGAGCGTTTAAAAGTGCAACTTGTATCGCCGGCGACGATATATCCATTAAAGTCAGCTCGATGTCGTTTTGTTGAAAATTGTATTTATCAATGAGCGTTCTCACAAGCGACAGACCTAAGCATCCGCTTCCGCAACACATATCTAGTATCTTCAACTTCTTCGAGTTTTTTGAACATTCAACGTTATCACCGTCATTACATACATCATTATCATTGCCATCGTTATCGTTATTATTATTGTTGTTGTTATTATTTTTATTATTAAAAATATCGCTCACGTCTCTCGTTATAATACGTTGACGTCGTGCAAAACGCGACGTGCCATTACGTCGAAACAACGACGATAACAATAATCTTATATTAACTTTACTACCTCTTCCTTCGTTTTTTTGCCTCGCAAACTCAACTGCCTGTTCTACCAGCACCTCACTATCTATACGCGGTATGAGACAAGATTCGTTGACAAAAAAATTATAATTGTAAAAAACAGAACTGTGTATTATATACGCTAATGGTCTATGATTCATATACTCTCTAAGTGAGTTTCTAAATATTTTCTCGCTTATTTTGTCTATCTGCTTCCTCTTACACAATATCAGCTTCTCACGTCCGATCTTCATCGAGAATAACATCAAGTCTTCGATATCGTGTCTTATCTCACGCCTATCCGTCTTTCTGTGAGACAAAAGAACCTCATCTATGCTCTCGTCTATCAACTCTTGAACCGTCATAGTAGATAAAAGCGTCTACAATACATTTTTTTCTTATCAAGATTTTTATACTCTATACCTTTTTTGTTTCTCGTCAAAAATCGTCATATCATGATGTCGATTATACTAATAATACGTGACGGCAAAATCAACCACTCGCTATACGACAACGAGTTATTTAATAGAAATAGATTATCTACTTATTCTATCCGCTATATTCTCGCCAATGTGTTGTGTCACTCTATTGAGCATGTTCTTTAGCTCCTTATTGCGCTTCTTTGTGTTAGCCATGTCGTCCTTATACTTTAACTTCGTCTCAAACAGCACCTCCTTGCCGTTCTCGCTGTGTCGAGTTCCAGTTATTATAACGTCGTAATAAGTATTGTCCTCGTGGCACGCAGTAGTATCGTAGCTACTACTACCTAACCCGAGACCACCGAGCGTCAAGAGCCCTCTCCTATAAAAAGGATGATAGCCATAATTCATTCCACTCGTGTGATAACAGTTCGGAATCATCTCATGCTTATCGTCTGTAATTATCTTTATCGATAAATCCATAATCTCTCCATCTTCTGGTATGTGCTTTTTGTAAAAATTCTTCTTCAAGCCCTTCTCTAACGCCATCATGAACTCGCTTTCCTCGACCGCAAAACGTCTCTCGTCCTGATCGTTATACTTTATAGACGTGCTATCAATCTTATATCTCATATTCTTCAAATCGTTGATAGATATATTGTCATTACGAATACCACTTATAGTATACTTAGCACACGATGTAAACGATAAACATAGGACAAATAACAATACTCTCTTCATAGAAAATTTAGATTGTCATAATCTCAAATTACCTCAATCTCACTGAGACCGACGACATCGGAACGATAGAAAAATAAGATGCAACTACAAACTAAACACTACACTCGATAGACTGAAAACACAGTTAAAAAATATTATAAAGAACACATTCGACACATTCAAGAACTTCTGTCTAATTACGAGTTGTTGAAGTGATAGCAATCTATTACTTAAACTATCGCCTTTAAAAAATGCACTATCCTTGAATACACTCTTCTGTTTTTCAATATAACAATTAAAAATTGTATTTTATATTGAATTCTTTTCACTCTAAGTGAGATTACTATGATAGACATAAATTGGATCGTCGAACATAAGGAAAAATTCCTGCAAGCAATGCAAAAAAGGAACTTAGATATAAACGTAGATGAGATACTCGAAATGCACAAAAAAAGGAAAAATGCAATGTTAGAATTCGAAAAAATGGCATCTTCAAAAAATCAATTAGCAAAAGAAATCGGTAATATGATGCATCAAGGAAAAAGTAAAGAAGAACTTAAAGAATACTTCGATAAAGGAAATCAAATAGCAAAAGAACTCGAAAGGCTGGATCTCGAAATGCAGGATATACAATCTAAGATAACAAAAATACTATCAACAATTCCAAACATGGTTCTCGCAGATGTTCCATTTGGGAAAGACGAAAACGATAACGTCGAGATGAAAGTCTGGGGAGAAAGACCAAAGTTCGACTTCAAACCACTTGAACACTTCGAACTCGGCAAAAACACCGGAACACTCGACTTCGAGACGGCTGTAAAAATGTCAGGTAGTCGTTTCACCGTAATGCGTAAGGAATGTGCAAGACTAGAAAGAGAGCTACGTAATTTCATGATAGGCATATGCAACGAATTCGGCTTCGAGGAAATATTCGTGCCATTCTTGGTGAAGCCAAAAGCAGCATATAACGCCGGACAACTTCCTAAGTTCGAGGAAGATCTGTTCAAAACTACAAACGATATGTTTCTAATTCCAACGGCAGAAACGTCTCTCGTGAATATGTACGCAGATACAATTCTAAAAGAAGATCAACTACCTATTCGTATGTGTGCTTACTCTCCTTGTTTTAGAAGCGAAGCTGGTTCTGCCGGTAAAGACACGACGGGAATGATAAGACAACATCAATTCACGAAGGTTGAGATATTCAGTATAACAACACCAGAAGACGGCGAAACAGAACACGAGCATATGCTAAGATGTGCTGAAACTGTGCTACAAAGACTCAACCTACCTTATCACGTCGTAGTTCTGTGCGGTGGAGATATTGGATTCTGTTCTGCGAAAACTTACGATCTGGAAGTCTGGCTTCCGGGACAAAATAAATATCGTGAGATAAGTAGCTGTTCGACAACGACAAACTTCCAGTCTCGTAGAGCAAAAATACGTTTCGAGCGTAAAAACGGAACAAAAGAGCTACCTTATATGCTAAATTCTTCATCACTAGCGATAGGAAGAACTATCGTCGCACTAATGGAGAACTATCAAACAAAAGACGGAAAAGTCGACTTCGATAAAATATTCAGTCTATTAAAGTAATCACTACGCTACTAAATATAACCATCTCAATGGTATCCGCTAAGTTGTGATATTCATTATGATGCAAGTATAATTAATACCATCGAATCATCGCTTTCAAAATACTAGAACTTATAGCTAAAGGTAGTAACAATACTATGATTCAACAAATCATATCGTTGCCCCTTTTCTTGTATCCAAAAATACGAAATTCCTAACCCAAGCGATAAGTGTTGTGTAAATTTACGACTAAATGTTATCTGATGTAGCGACGAATTATATATGGTCGTTCTCATGAATTGCCACCAAAAGGCTTTCATGGACCATTTGTCGTTAATTTTTACGAAATAATCTAACATAATTTTTATACGTTTATATATTTCATAATTTCTATATTGAATCTGCGTAGTTATAGTTTGTCTATTTGTAATGTAATAGTTCAATGAAAGAGTTATCGTTGCTCCATTATGGAGTTTGCTTCTAATCCATTCAATATTGTCGCCATTTCCAACAGCTAGAAAGTCAACAAGTCTTGAGTCTCTATACGATACGCTGGTAGAAAAACCAATCTTATTCGTTCGATACAACTGGAATTTTAATGCCGTCTGAATAAAACTTAAACCTGATGAGAAATCTCTGACAGATCTATGATACTTATCAAGTGTGGCGATAGAAGATATAGTATTCTCGATAATTAACCAATCCGTTA
>CALCWF010000030.1 GCA_937906355.1 uncultured Rickettsiales bacterium | reverse complement strand
GCTAATTCCTCATTATTAAAATATTCTATATAATCTTCATTTATATCGTGATTTGCCTTCCACAACTTCTGTTCTTCGCTTAGTTCAACAGGCTTATCAGTATTATCTATTACTTCTGTTTCAGGAACTACATCCGCAGGCTTTTTCTGTTCATTAAGTAGCACAAAAACGCCTATAAATGATAGGAATACCAATACAGTAGTGATTATCAGATAAGTCTTTGTCTTTTTCATGATTTACTTCAATATTATTATTATTTAAACTAACTTGATTATTTTCAATATTTCATCTGTAATCATAACACAATCCGGATGATTATTTACAACTGAATTTTATTTATGGAAGGCGTGTTGTTAAAAATTATTTCTTCGAAGAATATTGATAGTGAAATGTGTTAGCGAAATTTGAGTCCAGTTTTCATGGAAAGATAGTATCTATGTGAATGAAAGCTATTGTGTTATTTTACATTACACATATTTAAGGCACTGTCTACGATATCTTCGCACTTCACCAACGATGCTTTTTCGAGTGTTGGAGAATATGGCAATGGAATATCCACTAGTGATACGCGTCGTGGTTCACAGTCGAGATAGTCGAAGCAGTTTTCGTTTACACGAGTTATTATCTCTGCTGCTATACCTGAATATTCCCAACAGTCCTCGACGACTAACAATCGTCCTGTTTTTTTTACTGATTCGAATATCGTATACGTATCGAGAGGGCGAAGCGTACGTAGATCGATGAAATCGACGCTGATATCTTTTTCTGTTAGTTGCTTTACTGCCTCGGTTGTTGCTTTCATTGAGTATGAATATGATATTACTGTTATATCGCTACCTTCTTGAACTTTTTTTGCTTTACCTATTTCTATATACTCTTCTGCTGTATCGTCTATATCCATTTTTTCACTGTAAAGAAGCTCGTTTTCTAGGAAAACGACCGGATTGTCGTTGATTATAGCAGACTTCATAAGACCTTTCATGTCTTGTGCCGTATATGGTGCGATGACTATAAGTCCAGGGACATTAGCATACCAAGGTGCGAACGATTGAGAGTGTTGAGCGCCGACCGCACGAGAGATCCCGTTAGCACCACGAAATACTATCGGACAACTAATTTTACCACCTGACATATACTTTCCTTTTGCCGCTGAGTTGATTATATGGTCTATTGCTTGTAGGGCGAAGTTGAACGTCATAAACTCGACGATAGGACGTAGACCTTTATATCCTGCTCCGACTGCGAGACCTGTGAATCCGTATTCTGTGATTGGTGTATCTATTACGCGTTTATCTCCGAACTCGTCAAGCAGTCCTTTTGTCACTTTATAGGCACCGTTGTATTGTGCTACTTCCTCACCTAATATAAAGACGTTCTCGTCTCTTCGCATTTCTTCCTTTATTGCTTCACATATTGCCTCACGAACTGCTATATTTCTCATTAGACTAGCGGTAAAGCTTTTGGAGATACAATGTAAAAAGCAAGCAAAAGTTGACTTATATTCCTATTTTAGTAGTATTTCATACTAAGATATAACATGAATGCTGAAAATACGGAAAATACGAACAATTACGATGACGATACTATGTTGAATAGTAATTCCGGCTCTGATTTACTTACCAGACTGAACAACGAGCGAATGAAGCTCGAGATAGAGAGAATAGAGAATGAGCGACGAAGAGCGAATCTTGACAGATTCGAGGGAATATGGAATACGCTTGACAGAAAGGCTAAGGAGTTAGACTCTAAGTACGAAAAAGATGAAAAGAAATTGAACGATAGAGCGGGAAAGCTTCATATGCTTACGATAGCGACGATTTCTCTAATGATAGCAGTGCCGGCACTATCTCCTTTTCTTATATATGCCTTGATTGCGGAAGTCGGCGGTGAAGTTAAGAATATGTCCGACAAAATCTCTCTTGCTAACAAGAAGGCTCAGGAATTCGACAAAAAGAAGCGAGAAATGGCAGATGCTTATGAAAAAGTTGGAGATAAGTCTGGAACTAAATATATAGGGGAAATACCTAATCCATATAGAAGTAAGATAGAAAGAATGGAAAAGGTCAAAGAAAATAAGATGAAAAAACGAAATCAATATACCGAGACCGCAAAACTATTGAAAGGTAATGGGAAAAAGATATCGAAAAAACAAGTCGAAGAGTTGAAAAAGCTTTTTTCCAATTTATCTCCAAAGGACAAAAAAATGGTTATTGACGAGATAAAAAAAAGTAATAGTAAGGATGTGAATGATGTCAATAATAATAAGATAGATAAGATTAAGAATGAAAATAGTAAAGAGAAGAGTGATGATAAGAATGTGAGTAATATTACTTCTAATAAGAGTGAAGATAAAAACAAGAAATCCGATGTAAAAAAAGAAGTAAATAACAGTAATAGTAAAGCTGAAAACAAGAATGACAAAGGTGATAACAATATCAACGATGCCAGCAAAAAGAACGAGCCCGAGAAGAAGAAAGAAAATAAAAAAGAAAATAATAGTGAGCTTAAAAAAGACGAACCTAAAAGAGAAGAACCTAAAAGAGAAGAACCTAAAAGAGAAGAGCACGAGAATGAGGAACGCAAGAAAGAGGAGATAGGCACTAAAAACAAAGTTAACGATGAAAGCAAAGTAAAAAATAGCAATCTCAATATCGATACTAACGTAAACAATAATTCTAACAATATCAATGTCGATAAATTGGTTGCCGATAAAAAGAGCGATGCTAACGACAAATCTGTGAATGACGTCGAGAAGAGAAAGATAGAGACTGTCGATAAGACTATTGATAACAACAAGACAAAAAAGGTTGAATCTGAATTACATAAAGAAAATAATGTTATCGCCAATAATTCGAATATAAAGGTCGACAAATTGCTTGATGAGAAAAAAAGTTCTGTTGTAGAAAATAGTAAAACAGATACTGTAAATAAACCAATTGAATCAACGAAGAATAAGACTAACGATAAAGATAAAAATGCACAAGTCGATAAATCAAATACTATTACGGAGAATGCTAAATCGAACGGTGTTGATGCGGGCAAAATAGATATAAAGATAGACGTACAAGGTAGTGGCGACGTCGAACATTATAGTGCGAATGTTTCCGGCGTCGGTAGTGTTAATAAAACAGGCGGTATGAAAATAGGTTAGTCGTCTATTTACTTTCACGTTTATTTGGTAAGTTCTATATAAGTTTTTTCATTTCAAGATTCGCATCATCTATTGAAGAGATTCTTTAATCAAATATTGTGATTATATTCTTTTTAAGAAAATAGGTTCATCATTTAAATGATTTGTCCAGATAGCTATTAATTATTCATAAAGCTATTGCTTTTGTTGTTCGTCGTCGTATATAACGAATTATTTATCTACGATCTTATTTGTCTTCTATCTTATTTCTTTTGATGACGGCCTTTAGTCTTTTTATCAACCTGATGATTACGTTACCTTCTTTTTGTCCTCGTATCAGAGATAGCCAGTATTTTGAGTTATAGCTTGTTGTTTGCCCGAGCTCATTCACGATTTTGCCGGCATAACTATGCCCCTTTTCT
>CALCWF010000029.1 GCA_937906355.1 uncultured Rickettsiales bacterium | reverse complement strand
CCAACAACACGATAACCACCAACAAACACAATCAAAACCATCGACAAACCACACCCTAACTCCATCGACGGAGAAGCAAGAGCTGTTTTTTTTAGGAAAGCAATAGCTGTTTTCGTGTAGTGAATTAAAAGGGTTTTTATTTTATTTGTTTCAAGTTTTTCTGTGTTATAAACTTTTATCGTTTTTACTCCATTAATTACGTCTGTTAGTCTTGCTGTTATCGTTTGAAGAAGTGTTTGTTCTTGTGCAAATTTCGAACGTGCTGATTTTGATATCTTAGATAACGGAACAAAAACAAGAGGATATATACAAAAACCGAGAATCGCCAACAACCAGTCATTATAAAACACAACAAAAACCAAAAACAAAACTGTTATAAAATCACGAAAAAACACAACAAATAAATCTTGTGACGAATCACCAACGTTTGTTATGTCGTTTAAAAACAACGTCATAATTTGCCCGTTTTGCATTTTATCTACATCTTTCATTGGCATTTTAATTATCTTGTTAAACACATCAACACGTATATCCATAGTAACACGTGTGCATAAAACTTTAAGACATACCTCTTGTATATAAGTTGCTGATGTTTTAATGAGATACAAAACAACCAAAACAACACACACAACATATAACATTTGTTTATCTTTTTCTACAAAAACTTTATTTATTATTGGACCAATAATATAAGCAACACAAGATGTTATCACCGAAACAACAATCATTAACATTAATGCGAAAATTATTTGTTTTAAATACCTACACATATAGGATTTATACAATCTTTTAAACAAACAAACAAACCCGATAAATTGATTTATACTTTTATTTGGAATAATTTTATAAAAGAAATTAAATCTTGTTTTTGTATCGTTGATATTATTATTGTTGTTTTCCATATAAATATAATTTTGTTTATATAAATAGTAATTTTAAAAATCAAATTGTTGAAAACTTTAAAATCTTAAAAATAAACTATTAAAGTGTTTACAGGAATAAAAAGTAAAAATACAACAAAACAAACAAAATCAACATATATTAAATTATTGATATTTTTTAATTAAATTAAATTTGTTATTAATTATTTTAATCATCACATATTTAGGTGTAAATAAAATTATCTTATAACAAAAACAGATAGAATATAAATGAAGTTAAAGAAAAATAAAAACAACATACTAACATTAATATTAATATTAGTATTTATTTTTTTTAGTTTTGTGAAAAACACAAAAAACAATAGTAGTATTATAACCTTATCAGATTTTATTAATTTAACTAAATCGAAACAAATAGAAAAAACAAACATTCTAACAAACGCTGTTATAGGTGAAACAAAAGACGGTGTAAAATTTAAAACGTTTTTTCCAGAAATTTACATAGGAAGAATAATAGATTTATTAACCCAAGAAGGGGTATCGTATGATTTTTTATCGATAGACGGTCAAAAAACATTGTTAGACAGATTAATTGGTTTGTTTTTTGGACTACTTTCGTGGTTACCGATGTTATTAATAACTTTGTGGTTTTTTTTACCTATATTTTTAATGCGAAAAAAAAAGAAAAAAAACAGAGAGACAGATGTCTTTGGAATGTTTGGAAATCCGTTTTCATTTGGAAAAAGTAAAGCAAAAGCATTAATGCCAAATGAATTAAATGTAAAATTTAAAGACGTTGCCGGTATAGATGAAGCAAAAGAAGATGTTGTTGAGTTGGTTGATTTTTTACGTAATCCAACAAAATATTATGATATAGGAGGAAAAATTCCACGAGGATGTTTATTAGTCGGGCAACCGGGAACAGGTAAAACCTTGTTAGCAAAGGCAATAGCATGTGAGGCAAGGGTTCCTTTCTTTTTTATATCTGGTTCAGATTTTGTTGAGATGTTTGTTGGTGTCGGAGCAAGTCGTGTTCGTGATATGTTTGCACAAGCAAAAAAACAATCTCCTTGTATAGTTTTTATAGATGAAATAGATGCTGTTGGTCGTAGTCGAGCAAACAGTATCGGGGGGGGAAACGACGAAAGAGAACAAACGTTAAATCAGCTTCTTGTGGAAATGGACGGATTTCAAGAAAGATCGGGTATAATAGTAATCGCGGCAACAAACAGACCGGATGTGTTGGATTCTGCTCTTTTAAGACCAGGACGTTTTGATAGGCAAATTATTGTTAATCTACCGGATATAAAAGGTCGTGAAGCAATTTTAGGAGTTCACAGTAAAAAAGTTAAAACAGCACCAGATGTAGATTTAAGCGTTATAGCACGTGGAACGCCCGGATTCTCAGGTGCGGACTTAGCGAACATAGTTAACGAATCGGCCTTATTGGCCGCGCGCAGAGGTCGTAAGATAGTAATAATGCAAGATTTTGAAGACGCAAAGGATAAAGTTATGATGGGTTCCGAGAGAAAAAACGTTGTAATGAAAGAGGAGGAAAAAAGGCTCACAGCGTATCACGAAGGTGGACATGCGATTGTGTCTTTAAATCAACCAGCGAGTGATCCAATTCATAAAGCAACAATTATTCCAAGAGGACGTGCTTTGGGTTTGGTTATGAGACTACCGAGTGAAGATAGATTCTCGGAGACGCGAGAACAGATGTTAGCTAATATGGCTATTTGCATGGGTGGTCGGGTTGCAGAGGAAATGATTTTTGGATATAATAAAGTTACAAGTGGTGCTTCGAGTGATATACAGCAGTGCACAAAACTTGCTAGAAATATGGTCGTAAAATGGGGGCTGAGTGATAAAGTTGGAAGAATTAATTATTCACAAGAAGAAAACGGATATATAACAAGCGGTAAGTCGGTTAGTGCCGACTTGTCGCAAGATACGTTGAAGCTAATAGATGAAGAGGTTAAAAAACTTGTAGACGACGCATACAAAACAGCGTCTCAGATACTTCACGACAAACGATCTGATTTGGAAAAAGTGGCTAACGCTCTGCTTGAATATGAGACTCTAACCGGAGACGAGATACAAGCACTGTTTCGAGGTGAAGATTTAAACAAAAACAACAACGTAAACAACAATCAAAACAATACAAAAACAAGAAGAAAAACAGGTCTTGGAGGAGTGGTTAACGATAAAAAACAAAACACAGATTAATTGTGTTTTTTTATTGATTGTTTTTTTCTCTTATTATAAAAACCCATTTTCGTTGAAAGTTTTAAAAAAACGTATAAATATACGTTTTCAATTTATAGTGCTATTTTAGCCGTTTGTTTTAATTTAAATCACTTGTCGTTAACGGTAAACAATTTTAAGTTTTGTTTATACGATGTGTTAATATTGCGAAATGTTAATATTACAAAAGAAAAACAAGAGAATGAGTCAATTTTGAACGATTATAGCAACTATTTGTTTATTTTTATAAATGCTTATGTTGGTAGTTTGTGGATAATTGTGAGTTTTAAGCAGTGTTTATGAAAACGTTATTAATGTTTCCGGGACAAGGGTCTCAGTATGTTGGAATGGGAAAAGATGTTTATGACAACTTTTCATACGCAAAAAAAGTTTTCGACCGGGTCGATGAAGTTTTGAAGACCAAAAATACCGAGTATAACAAAAATTACAATAAGTTTTCCGATCTGATTTTTAATGGAACAGAAGATGATTTAAAAAAAAGTTATAACACGCAACCGGCGTTGATGACTGTTTCTTTAGTTGTTTTTTTGGCTATAAAAGAACAACACGGATCGAAGCTTGATACACTAAATATTCAAGGGGTAGCCGGACACTCGCTGGGAGAATATTCTGCCCTTTGTGTTGCCGGTAGCTTGACCCTTGATGAGACGGCGAATGTTCTTTTTGAGCGTGGTAAGACGATGTTTAGTTGTGCTGGTAGCGATACCGGTATGTTAGCTGTTATAGGTAGCGACGATGAAACGATTCAAAAAAATATAGACTTGATAAAACCAAAATGTTTGGTGATCGCAAATAGCAACTCTTTGGCACAAACGGTTGTTAGTGGCTACTTAGATGATATAGAAAAATTCAAAGAACAAATGAAAGATAAAGCAAAAAGATTGATACCTCTCGCTGTTAGTGGTGCTTTTCATAGTCCTCTAATGCAAACAGCACAAGACAAGATGTTTGAAAAACTAGACAAGTTAGTTTTCAAGCAAGTAAAGTATCCAATTTTGCAAAATTATTCATCTATCTTCGAAACAGACAAAGACGTGATAAGACACAATTTACAGTACCAGATAACGGCTCCAGTTTTATGGGTAAAAAGTATACAAAAGGCAATTTCTAGTGGTTTTGATACGTTTGTAGAAATTGGCGCTAAGAACGTTCTCTCTGGATTGGTAAAACGCATATCTTCTGATGTGAAGGTTATAAACATAGAAACAACAGAAGACGTTAAAACGTTGTTTGAAAAATTGAACGTTTGATTTGTATATATTATTAATATATTACATATATATCAACGTCTTAAAACAACAGTGTACTAGGAGTTTTGTTATCGACCATTACTTGTTTGGAATTTGAAATTTGTATCCAAAACTACGTAGAACGTTGTAAACATAAACAGTTGGTAGTCCGACGACAGCGGTATATGATCCAACTATTTTTTCTACAAAACAGCCGGCAAAATCACTTATCGAAAAACCACCAGCCTTTCCTATACCGTGTTTTGTTGCGATATAGAACTCAATTTCATCTTTTTGCATATATTTTATCTTCATTCTTGTTTCGTATGTCTTGATGGAACGTTTATTTGTTGCAACGTCGATTATGCAAATAGTCGTGTAAACCCTTGTATTGCGTCCGTTTATTGTGTTTATATATTTTCTTACATCGTCGTCCGTTTTTGCTTTATCAAGTATTAAATTGCCTCTACATTGTACAGTGTCAGCAACTATTATAATAGAATTTTTAGTTATTTTTTTATTAGACAGCACTATTTCGAGTGCTTTATCTGCCTTCGCCTTAGCAATACGAACAGACATGTCTCTCGGTTTTTCTTTCTTTATAAGTGGCTCCGGAACGTCTGTTGTTATAACGTAATCCGGTTTTATTAACATTTTTTTTAACAATTCCAGTCTCTTTTTAGAGCCAGAGGCTAGAATGATTTTTTTACTAATTTTATTAGTTGTTCGCGGTAAAACACTGTCAAATGTGTTAGTTGCCTCTTGTGTTAGTTGTTGTAATTTGCTGTTAATTATGGACGGAACATTAGGGAGATTGTATTTTTTTAAAAATTCTTCCTTATTTTTACATTCACCCTTTGTTGTGTCAATATATCGATTATACTGCCCTCTACGAACATATTCTGTGTATTTTTTTGTACGTCGTGCTCGAATTGTTTTAATCTCTTGTTTTAATAAAGCAATTTGTTTTCTTATCGCCATTTGTTCGTGTTTTGCTTTTGTTGTTCTTTCCTTCTTTCTTTGCGACAAGTGTGATGGCTTCTCTTTTAAATTATCTATCTTTTCTAAATCGAGATTTTTGAGTTGTTTTATTTCTTCAAGTTTATGTCGCAAACTCGTTATCATTGTCGTGTGCTTGTCTATCTGCTGTGATAGATCGCGATAAAATGGGGTGTTTCTAAAATACTCACTCTTTCTACGTTGAGACATGCCCTGTCTAGTAATCATAAACTTTCAATAATACAAACAATCCGATAATACAATACACGAATTTACATATTGCTAAGTGTCGCAATTTCTATGAGAATTAGATATATTACAATGAAAATTGGAAGGTTTCTGCTATTTTTAAGTTCAGCGACACTAATGCTTGATCTCGTTGTGTCTTGAATATGACTCGTGAATGGTAAAATAAAATTTGTCTGTGAACTATAAATTTTCCATGCATCACGATAATGATGTGCAAGAATTTTATCATATTTAGTTGTTGCTATAAAATCATTACATATGAAAATTATTGTCGAAATGATGAAAAAATACTGATTGCATACAATACAATTTAAACCAATCACAGATATTGCTTGTCCTAGCAACATTGGATGACGACAAACCGCATATATTCCGGTAATTTTGATCTTCCCAAAATATTTAGTCGTTAGAGATGCTAATACACGAATACCAAAACCGCCGAGTAGTAGCAACGTGCCAATTTGAGAGGACTTCGTGTGTAGCGATGTGTAATTTACACCACACAAGAAAAGCACAAAGATCGTAATGAATATTAAAATATATGATATAATCGGAACACGAAACTCAAAGAAAATTCTCAACTTAGAATTCATATATTGCTATTCTGTTTTTTGCCGATTGATTTATGTCTTACGCCGTCTTTTTTGAAGTGACTTTTTTGATTTCTTTGGCAACTATCTTTTCAAGATTGTCAAAATCAATCTTATCGAGCATCGATTCACTAATCTTCTTAGCCTTAGATGTATAAATATTGACCTTACCGTCATCGTATACTTTGACAACGTATCCATCGTGTTCAAACACAAATGGTTTTGGAGCCCGTACTTGAACACCACCATACGCACCATTTGCTCTCTCTTCGTGTTTATCTTTTATTTTACGACGAATGATTTCTGTCAGTCTTTCTTTCTCTCTTTCACGTCTATCTTTGAAGTTTTTTCTTCCTCTTGCTATACGAAATACA
>CALCWF010000028.1 GCA_937906355.1 uncultured Rickettsiales bacterium | reverse complement strand
ATTGATGAAAGTTTTAAAGACATACAAAGTTTGATAACATCAAAGGATAAACAAAAAATTTGTGAAATTGCTGGAACGAAATATCAAGATAGCGATAGAAACCATAAAAAATCATCTGTTCAAAAAGCAATTTATACATTATTGATAAAAACTACAACCAATAAAAGTGAAATAATAGAACAATTAAATCAACAACTTTCACAAGAAACCAAGGACAATTTTACAAAACTTGCAGATGCTGTTGAAAAACATTTTAAACCGAACGAATCGATTTGCGACGACTCCCGAAGCTTGTTAGCGAAGAAATAAATTATCGTCTAATATTAACATGACGATTTCTTATCGAAGAGAGAAGGGTAATTTTATATGTTCGAGGCATTTGAGAGGTTTCTTTCTTCGACGAGTTGTTTGTCTTGATTGATTTGATAGATCGATACATTTGAATAAATGCTTGAAAAATATAAAGAGAGACGACTAGTTGTATTGCTACGAGAGATACGACTATGAAGCACAAAGGAGACAGTAGAAGCGAGACGGACGATATAGGAGATTTAGAGATAGGCACGAAGTCTGTTCGAGAGTTAGAGTCCGAGATTCGAGAGTTAGAGAGGAGAATAGAGGGATACAATAGGGCATACTATGACGAGAATAAGTCGTTGATAAGTGATTATGAATACGACCTATTGAAGAAGAAATTACAGAGTTTAGTCGACAGATATCGTTGTATTTGTGGTAGTGATACAGATGACGATGAGAGTGAGGCACACGACGACGCGAGAGATGTCGTTAATAGCACTCCTCCGTCCAATCAAAGATTGTCTTTATTTGACGACTTCTTTGTTGAGAATAGCGTAGGATATGAGTCTAATAGTAGGTTTCCGAAGATTACACATAAGAAGAAGATGTTATCTCTTGCTAATGCGTTATCGTTGGACGAGTTTCGAGATTTTGTAGATAGAACTAATAGATTTTTGAAGACGGATTTTCTTCCCGTTAGTGTATGTGAGTTGAAGATAGACGGTCTATCTTTTAGTGCGATGTATCGTTATGGGAAGTTAGAGTATGTCGCGACGCGTGGCGATGGACTGGTTGGCGAGGACGTAACTAAGAATGTATTGCAGATAGACGGTTTTCCAAAGGAGTTGAGAAGAGTTGACGAATCGACTCTGAGAGAGAGTGGTGATCTTAAAGATTTTAAACAGCCTTGCGAGTTGGAGACGTTTGAGGTTCGTGGAGAGATTTACATGCCTAAGGACGTATTCGATAGATTGAACGAGCAGTTAGACGAGAAGAGTAGATTCTCTAATCCGAGGAACGCCGCCAGTGGAACGCTTAGACAGCTGGATGAGAGTATAGTCAGACAACGACATCTTGGATATTATAGCTATTTCATAGGTGAGACGAGTGAGGAGATTGTTAGTTCTCAGTCGCAGGCGTTAGAGTTGCTTACGTCTCTTGGTTTTAACGTAGAGAAGCATTGGAGGGTTATGAGATCTGTTGATGAGATTGTTAATTATCATGAGGAGATTGCTAAGATTAGATACGAACTTGACTGCGATATTGACGGAATTGTTGTGAAGATAGACTCGTTTTCTGTGCAGAATAAGCTTGGTTTGACTGCCGTGAATCCTCGTTGGGCGATAGCGTATAAGTTTTCCGGTATTACCGCTATAACGAAAATAGTTGACGTCAAGAATCAGGTTGGTAGAACCGGCGTTATCACTCCCGTTGCCGAGCTTACGCCTGTCAATATAGGTGGCGTCATAGTTAGACGAGCTACATTGCATAATTATGATGAGATAGAGAGATTGGGTGTTGGAATAGGAGACGAGGTTGTTGTAAAGAGAGCAGGAGATGTTATACCTAAGATAGTCTCGTTAGAGAAGAAGAAAGAGGACTCGCAGAAGATATTAGTTCCTAGAGTGTGTCCGTGTTGTGGTAGTGAACTT
>CALCWF010000027.1 GCA_937906355.1 uncultured Rickettsiales bacterium | reverse complement strand
GTTGTCATTCCGAGAATAAAAACTCTTGTAGAGATAAAACTCTTTAATTCGTAAATATCTCGTCCATCCATAATTAATACACTATACGACATATCGTGTGTCAATAATGTAAATACAACGATCGAAAGGCACAACAATAACTGTAAAAAAGTATACTCAATAAATCCAACAATCGCAATACACAATGCGTCAAAAACAATAACAAACGACACTAAACAAAAAAACATCGGAGCAATAACTCCAATAAACGGCATCGATAATATATACATCGGAGTAATAAACGACCATACGCTCATCGTAAATACTATAATCTCCGGTGTGATAGAAAAAAAACCGCGATTTAGCACTAAGAACTGAAAGAAATTCTGTCTAACTAGATGTCTAAAAAAAAGAGTCGATACAACAAATAAGATAGCAAAATGAATCAACACGAACGACATCGATACAAACAAATCACTGGAACGTAAATAAGTGGAAAATAATAGCTCATTCGTGTTATAGGCGATCGAAAAAATAGAACATAAAAAAGTAGAAACGAGCAATACCGTAAATATAAACAAATTTCTAATTTTGACAGATCTCGCGAGAGTTATATCAACCCTCATGAAAGAATAAAGACGTCCGAAAAAGTAAAATATAATACTCATACCACTATCACTTTTAACGTAAAAATTAATCGAATATAATAAATATCAATTCTTTACATCAAACATGACGTGCTAAGAATAACTATCAAAAGGCGAATCAAACTGCCATCTCGTTCAATAATTTTGTCTTCGGTTAGAGTATACTATCGAAATCACATTCGCGAGAATAACAATCGTAGCACCAATGAACTGATCTTTCGTAGGTAGCTCATTCAATATGGCATAGCTCATGACCATAGATATAGCTATCCTTGTAAATCGAATTGGTTGTAATAAAGCAACGTCCGTCATCTTGTATGCAATATAAACTGCACCAAATTCTACTATATCAAACAACGCAATAATAGTAGCAGCCTTCAAAGTCGCATTGTCGATATTCGGTATAGAAAAACCAGATATACAAAAACTGATTATCCCGAGAACTATTGCGTTCGTAAATAACGCATACGCAACTGGTCTCTTATCTGAAAACTTTTTCTGCAATATAAGACCAAGTGGAATCACTATCGAGTCTGCGAACAAAAAGATATATCCAGCACTAAAACCATCGAACGAAATCTCGTTCCAGACAGTAGCTCCTACCGCAAGTAAGCACGCAAAAAGCATTATCGCATTAACGGCATTAAACTTCTTCTCATTTAATATAACACGTCCAAAAAATACAGCCCACAAAGGCACTAACAGCAATATCAACATTCCGGTATTGACTGGAACTGTTTTCAAACCGATATTTGCAAATAGTAAATCAAAAGAATAAAGAATAGCAAGTATCAATACAACGTGCAAATCCTTTTTCCAATGTTTCAAATACTTATACACAAATGGAAGCATTATAATCATTGACACGAGGCACTTCACGGCAATCAACTCGTATAATCCTATATTAATAGCACTCTGATAATACTTGATCAAAACATCCTGAGATACGCTACCAATACTATTGAATAAATAGATAAAAGCCGCTAAGAGAAAACCCTTCTTTAAAAACATACTCAATCACTATAACAACACACTACTCTACTGATAGTAGAATAAAAATCATAATCAAATATATTATTGTCAATCTTACGTAACACATCCGGTCGTATATTTACCACGTTAAAGTATAATAAAAACTATATATTATATTAATTGACTTTTTTATCTTAAATTATCATAGGCACGTGTATTATTTCTTTAAGAAAGAAAGAAACAGGGCAAGTTTTCACTCCAAACTTTATCGTTAATAACATATTAGATTTTTGTGGATATAATAATGAAAGTATCTTACAAAAGTACATTATTGATAATAGTTGTGGTGAAGGTGCTTTTTTATGTGAAATTGCTGAAAGATA
>CALCWF010000026.1 GCA_937906355.1 uncultured Rickettsiales bacterium | reverse complement strand
CGGTTTCTGGAAGATGCTAGAAAGGTGATTATTAATTTTGATATATCGAGGACGAGTTATTTGTCGAAGAGTAATTATCATCTATGGAGAAAGGTGATAATAACATTAGGATGTGCGAGATGATACCTATTCGATTATTCCGCCTCCTATCATTCTTGTTTTGATATAGAATACGCAACTCTGACCGCTTGTTATTGCTCTTGCACTTTGTTTTAAGTGGACGCTCGCTTTTTTTTTATCGTAGTCGATGATGACTTTTGCTGGAACTATTGGTGTCTTATCTCTCGTACATATGTCGCATTCTATTACAATAATTCGTGTTTTTCTATTTTTATCATCGATGTCGTTGTCGTGGTTGTGCTCGAAGTAGGTGTTGCCATTGATTTGAGTTTTTTTTTCTTCCTCTAATAAGGAGGAGATTTCGTCTTCACTGAGAAGAAGATTTACTTTTTTTAATGTGAGTTTATCCGAAAATAGTTCTTTTTCTTCTCCGACGTATAGAATATTTTCTTCAAAGTCTCTATTGACGACGTATAGTGGCTCTTTCCAGGCGATACCGATTCCTTGTCTTTGTCCTATTGTATATTTCATCAATCCATTATGCGAACCGATTTTTTGTTTTGTTTTTATGTGTAGTATATCTCCCTTTTTTTCATTTTTTAGAATTGCTTTTACGTATTCTTCGTATGTCTTACCTTGGAAAAAGCATACATTTTGACTCTCTTTGTATTGTTCTGTATCGAGTATCCTCTCTTTTTTCGATAGACGAAAGACTTCGCTTTTCAGATAGTCTCCGAGTGGGAATATGGTGTTTTTCAGCACGTCTCTATCTATACCGTGTAAGAAGTGTGTTTGATCTTTCAGCACGTCTTTTGCTTTATGAATCTCGAAGCTATTGTTATTGTTGATGATTTTTGCATAGTGTCCGGTTGCGATTTTAGCATCCTTATCTCTACAAAACTTATGCATTACCCCAAGTTTTATGTATCTATTACAATCTATGCATGGAATTATCATTTGATGTTTTTTTATAGATTCCTCGAAGACGTTTATTATTTTCTTTTTGAACTCCTCGCGATAGTCGAGGATGTGGAATTTTACGTCGAATCTTTTGCATATTTTTTTGACCTCCGATATTTGCTTATCGCAGTCGTCTACTAATAGTAGCGTCATACCAAATACATCGTAATTCTGCTGTTTCAGTAGATATAGACATGTAGCACTGTCGACGCCACCGGATAACGCAACCCCGATCTTCATAAAATACAAACGATACAAAGTAGATGTAAATTAATATGCAACCAACGTTAGATGGGTATGAAGTCGATTTGGACGAGTTAAATGGATAAGTGTTAAATGGATGAGTAGTTATACGATTTTCAGTTTCAAGAAATTGATTGGATTAACCGGTTGATTGTTTATTCTAACTTCATAGTGCATGTGTTGACCTGTTGCTCTACCAGATGAGCCTTGGATACCTATCACTTCTCCGTTAGCAACGTATTGTCCCGGTTGAACGAGTATTTTAGATAGATGTGCGTAGCGAGTTATGAAGCTATTTTTTGAATTACCTTTGTAGGCGTGCTCTATGTCGACGCATTTACCGTAGTTGCCATTTGTTCCGGCGAATTTTACGACGCCGTCTTTTGGTGCTATCACTCTTTTGTCGCTTATGACGATGTCGATACCTCTGTGTAGCTTTAGTCCCTTTGAACGTTTATGAACCGGATCTTTACGGAAACCATAACTACTTGTTATTCTATAACGAGATTTAGCGGGGATACCAAACGGCAATAGTTTTATACTTCTCTCTATTTCCGTCATCTTTTCTATTTCTCTTACGTAATTATCATTCGTTATTTTTGTTTTTGATATACTTATAGGCGATATATTTTTTACAACAACGATCTTTTTTACGTTTTCGTTGTCTCCGCCGACGTTTACCTCGTCTGTTATATTAGACACGAGGGAGTATGGATCGCTTTTGATTGTTTCCGATGATACGTTAGCTACGTTATTCGCTTTATTGTATACTATACTTGATATTCCAACTTTTTTTAGAAAGTTTCCGACGCGTCTCTTTCTTTCGTTTAACTTTTGATATGTGAAGGTTCTTTTTTCTTTTAAGAAAGATAACATTGAGACCATAGACGTCTCTCTTGTTAAGATAGAATGACCAACGATGCCACTATCTAGCGACGGGAAATTGCTGTCGTTGATTAGATACTCATTGACCTTATCTGCGTATTGCACGTGTTTGACTAATTCTTTACGTATTTCTTCGTGTTCCTTTTTTAGAGCGTCGTTTTCACTTATAATTGATGCGTAGTTGTTGTAGTTTTTGTATCTATTATATCTTATACAGTATACTGAGACGAGATAGATTATAGCAATGAATCCGATGAATGATAACAACTGTATCGTCCAGTGAATCGTTAACTTCTTTTTTCTACCGTTAGTTGTGATTACAATTTTTTTTGTAGCGAAAAAGTTTATAACAAAATTAATGAAACACGTCATTATATGATATAATGTTATATCTTATACGAATAATAAAAGTCAATTTTATTGATTCTTCGAGATTTTGAATTTCACTTTGATGTATCTATGATAGTTAATAGTTGTATATCTCTATTGATTGTTCTATTAATTGCTGTCAATTTTTATCAATCGTTGTCAATTGTGTGTCGATTGTTTGCTTTGATATTATAGACAAGATATTTGAATACACAGGAATTGGATATTTGGGCGGAAAATCAATTAATACATTGATTAATGCAGAAGCTGATTCAACAAAAGTTGCATTAACTGATTATAAAAGACCAAATTTAACAATTACCCTACCTAAAATAAATGAATATTTAGGAATTGTTATAATATTAATATTTATTGGAATATCAATATTATT
>CALCWF010000025.1 GCA_937906355.1 uncultured Rickettsiales bacterium | reverse complement strand
CTTATTCCATCGTAGTATTGACCGTCTATTTCTATTTTAGATGCGAAAAAACCTTTTCTTGATGCTATTGTTTTGGTAGATTGTATTTCTATGTTAGCCGTCGGGAATCCTGTATTTTGCATTTGTTGCTTTCCGTACATGACGATCCCTTGGAATTTTAACATATTTTTTATACCTACGGCATTACGAATTGTATTGTTTAGCAAATTCATTTGCTTATCGAAGTTATCGTAAAATATATCAAGATGTTTCTCGCCTGTTTCGTTTCTTTGTGACGACGTATTGATACTCTTATACGGTATGTTGTTGTGAACTTTTGCTTTATTTTTCAAATATAGCTTTTTCATATAGCGTTAAGGATGAAATTAAACATACATAGGTCGATATCGACGACTAATACGACATCTTACCCGTATAGTAATCGTTTAGCCATTTGTCGTTCACTGGAATATGTTGGCATGGGCTACCGTTGATACCTACGCATGGACTTTTTAATTGTTGCTCGTAGTCCTTCCCACTGAATACGCCACATGCAGATAGGGATGTTGCCAGTATAAATAAGAAGATGATGTTTTTTTTCATATGGAAGACATTTAAAATTCAAAAATAATTAAATACATCGAAATACAAACGGGTATTTCGATGTATATCGTGAAAGTAATATCGGTATTGTCAATAGTTAATTACACATTATATACACATTATATTCATTGATGCACGATATTTATTGATGCCGCACGAGTGTATACGTATATTGTTAGGCGAAACGTGAACGTTATGACGAGACGTAGATAAAAAACTTGCATATTATAAATGCAGTATATCTACAAATATAGATTATAGTTTATGGTTTCTTTACAACGTATAAATGTCAGGTTGTATTCTTATAACAGTAGTGTATTAGATAAGGGTGTTCGTGCTTTTATTGAGATGGTGCGAAACGTTGGCGGTAAGGTTTCTGGTCCGATTCCTTTACCAAAGAAGATAGAGGAGTTTGTTGTTACTCGTTCACCACACGTTGATAAGAAGTCCATGGAGCATTTCACTAAGACTACGTATAAGAGACTTGTTAGTATTTCTGGCATCACGTCGAATTTGCTTGAGGAGTTGTCTAAGATTGAGATTCAAAGTGGTATTGGAGTTGAGATCTCGATAACGAATAGTTAATTCCGATCATCGAAGTGAACTAATCATTTGATTGAATGTAGAGTTTTGACTGCGTGTTTGTCGTAGAGCGGGTGCGTTGAGTTAATGTTGTTAGTTAGAACTATTACTTATACTGTATTGACTGCTCGTGAAAGTCGTATCGTCCTTGTTTTTGTTGTTTTTTCGGCTATTTTTGTATTATTCACTATTATTTTGTTGATAGACTGCTTTTTATTAGTTTTTTTATAAGATTTTGATTACCTTCCCTATTGCGATACTTCTATTTTAGATGATACCTGTATTTCGATCGCTCGCTTCATTGTTTGATGACGAATGATTTATCCATTTGAATTCTATTATTTATAGCTTGCTTATTTGCTTGTAGCGACGGCATTTTTTGCCTCCTTTATTTCCTTACGGGACTTACCATGATTTTCACTTTTCGCCCTCTCGATGACGAACTTTTTCATTGAAGATATGCCAGCGGATAGACATAGACGGGTGATAACGTCCGTTGGTTTTGCACCACATGATATCCATTTGTTTAGTTTTTCTGCGTCTATGACGAATCTTTTATCTTTATCGTGGACGGTAGGATGATAATGACCTATCGTATCTACAGCCTTACCATCACGGGACTTTGTTACTTCTGCGATTACGATTTTATAGTGAGCACTCTTCTTGGCACCACCACGAGATAGTCTTACTTTTAGAGACATAAATACAAAACAATTACGATTCAGGAGCGTATTATTAAAATAAAAGTCAAGAATTGTTTAGTTTTCGTCCATTTTTAGAACCGCTAGGAATGCTGTTTGTGGTACTTCGACCGATCCGAGCATTTTCATTTTCTTTTTTCCTTTTTTTTGTTTTTCCAGTAGCTTACGTTTACGTGTTACGTCTCCTCCGTAGCACTTAGCGAGAACGTCTTTACGAAACGCTGATATTGTTTCACGAGCTATTATTTTCCCCCCGAGTGCCGCTTGGACTGGAATTGCGAACATTTGACGTGGAATTAGTTCTTTTAGTTTTTCGCACAGGGCTCTACCACGCGTTTCTGCTCTTG
>CALCWF010000024.1 GCA_937906355.1 uncultured Rickettsiales bacterium | reverse complement strand
CCGTACTTGGCCTCGAACTTGGCCATCAGCTCGTCATAGAGCTTCTGGATCTTTTCGGAAACTTTATATTCTTCCATTTTTTTAGTTTTTTTTTATGAAAAGAAGACATGTCGCGAGCCTTGCTACATTTATATCTGTTATTTTTTGTTTTTGCTACGTGCTAATATGTTATGCACAGATAGCACATATGAATTTGTCAGTTAATCCGAAGTGTAGTGAGTGTTTTACTCATACTAGAACGAATGCCGGATGCGTTATTTATTCGGACAAGAAGATATTGTTAGTAAGAGACAGGGAGAGTAAGAAGTTCGCCTTTCCAGGTGGAAGAAAAACTCTAGGCGAGAGATCGTATCAGACGGCTTATAGAGAAACTCTTGAAGAGACCGGACTGCATACTTATATAGATAATTATATCACCGATTTCCCCAAAGAGGAATTCTGTCTCTTTGAATGTAATATTCTATCCGACTTTGGAAAACACGACAATGAGATAATAGAGATGAAATATTTTTCGAAGGACGAGTTGAAGAAATTGATAGATGACGGTAGCGATGTTCGTTTTATAGAGGAGCTTAAATATGTGTATGAACATTTTGACGAACTAGAGAGAATATAGTTTATGGCTTGATTGAACTCGTCTACCGCGTGAATATGACAGGATTTTAGAGAGACGCACGAGTTGGACGAAAGGCTATCACTAACTCATCGTGTTAGAAAATCGTTATTGCAATTTATTAAATTAGATTATATCAAATTGACGATATATTGATGAATGATTCAGAGGCGATAAATCCGATGCGTCAGTTTGAGATTAAGGACGTATTTAATATCGACTTCTTTGGATACAATTTTGCCGTCACGAACGGCTCTATTGTGATGAGCTTGGTCGTATTATTTTCGTTTCTTATTTGGATTTCACTACGCAGGTGTAATAAGATTGTTCCTTCTAGAGGACAGTCGGCGATAGAGATGTCTCTTGTTGGTATAAGGGATATAGTTTCAGGCTCGTTAGGAAAAAGTGGGAAAAGGTATGTTCCATTGGTGTTTTCCGTGTTTTTGTTTGTATTATTGCTTAATCTGTTTGGTTTAGTTCCTGGTTCGCTTGCGCAGACGAGTCATATATCTGTGACGTTCGCCTTGGCAATGATTGTATTTTTTGTTTGTGTTTTTATCACATTGTGCAAGAGAGGTATTGGTTTTTTCAAGATATTTTTACCAGCCGGGACGCCATGGTGGTTAGCTCCTTTGATGTTCGTGTTGGAGTTCTTTTCGTATTTAGTTCGCCCTGTTAGTTTGTCTGTCAGGTTGGCGGCTAATATGATAGCGGGGCACGTCATGCTTGACGTTATTGCGATATTTGTTGTAATGATGGGTATTTTTGGTGTTTTACCTTTTGCTTTTCTTGCTGTATTGATGGCGTTTGAATTATTCGTTGCTTTCCTTCAGGCGTATATATTTTCTATATTTGCGTGTGTATATATAAGTGAAGCGTGCGAAGGAGGGCACTAGTGCACGTTGATAGAAAAACGATAGCTACTCTCTTTATAATTTCTCTATTTCTTTTTATCTATTTCTTTTCGTCATTCGTTTTTCTTTTTACGTTATTCGTATCAATCTCGTCAGCTCGCAGTATCGCAGAATATCGACGGGAAGAATAAATGAAAGATAGATATAGCGACATAGATGACAGCT
>CALCWF010000023.1 GCA_937906355.1 uncultured Rickettsiales bacterium | reverse complement strand
GTTTCAATTGAAGAATTATAAGTGGAAGAATTATATAAGCTGCATTTTCCAGTAATATCTAATTTACCAATTAGACCACCTAGCCAGCAATAATTCTTTTGCGTTATATTACCACTACTTAAACATTTATCTATGTTGACATTAAAATTGCCTTGTACATTACCTAACAATCCACCAGTTGCAAATTTTCCTTCTATTAATGAAATATCTGAATGGTTTTCACATGAATACAAATTGATATTACAATTAGAAGTTATATTATTAGAAAAGCAAGATCCAATTAAACCACCAACGATACTAGAACATTTTATATTGTTTGTATTATGTCTAGGAGTAAAAAAAGGAATCCAAGAGACGTTGTTGCTGATTCTGTCTATGGGAGTGAGTTGATAGGGAAGTTTATCAATATGATGATGATAGACGGAAAGAAGGAGGTCAGTGAACTTATTGTTTTGAAGGCGATAGAGAAGATAAAGAGCAAGATAGAAAGTAAGTACGGAAACGTTAACGATGGTTTTAAAGAGATAATATTAGCTATCGGCCCGACGGTTCAAACGAAGGTTCGTCGTATAGGTGGTGCGAACTATCAAGTTCCTGTTGATGTTCCTGATTATAGGAGACTTTTTTTGGGGATGAAGATCTTGATAAAAGTTTTCCGCAAAAAGAGTGGCGTAGATGCTATAACTGCACTCTCTTCTGAAATGGCAAATGTAATGGAGGAAAAAGGAGATGCTATCAAGGAGAGAATTACTATTCAAAAGATGGCTCTTGCTAATAAGGCTTATTCGCATTTAGCTTAGTCTATTTATCCTGTGTGATGATGATCGACACTAGCATCGCGTAGTTGATTTTGGCTCGAACTTATTTTGTGTTTTTGTATTTGTCTTTTTGTAGTTTAGCATATCAATGAAATAGTTTTGGTTGTGCTATTTTTTTGATTGTGCATTTTATTGGTTTCCATGATTTTGGGATATTGATAAGATAGTTATAGAGGTAGTTATTATTCTAATAATATGATTGGTATCGGACAGCTTGTTATAATTCTTGTTATAGTTCTTGTTCTTTTTGGTGCGGGGAAAGTTCCAAGAATAATGAGAGATCTTGGTGTCGGCATGAAGGCATTCAAGAAAGGTCTCGAAGATGACGATATAGAGGAGGAGAACGATAGCGGTCGCGTCAAAAAGAAAACAAAGAGTTCGAAGAAGAAAGGTGCAAATAGCAAAGTAAGTAAAGTAGATAAGGATAAGGTGAAGACAAAAAAAGCGACCATCAAAAAAGCAAAAGTAGCAAAAGCTACCAGCGATAGTAAGAATAATAAGGAGGCGACAAAAATTGTTAGTAAGAGTAAAAAAGAAAAGAATAAGAAGAAAGCAGTGAAAAGTAACAGCAAAAAGTAGATAATATAAAATCAAATCTTTCAAAGATGAAAAAGACACGAAAAACGTCGAAAAGAGTGGCTTTGACAAATAAGATAAGAGAGCAGAGGATATTTACGGTGATTGGATGTTATGCTGGTATTGATAGCTTGATTAAGCGAAGGCGATGCGGATCGACAGTTGATGATGATTTTAAATTACATCCTTAGTAGGCAAGTCATTGATGAGTAGGTGTAGTTAGTCTGCTTTACAGAGCTAAAGCAAAGAGATGATTAGAGAAAGTATACACTTATTGTAATCTGTGTCTATATATTATCAATACTACAATCTGTAATGTTTCTAATTCGCTCCAAGCTTTTATCACCGAATAGGTTTTTACATTTGTTATTTTCGCCAAAAACAACGTCCATAACGCTTTCTATTCTATCGCAAGGATGAATTATCAATCTACTGACTATATCTTGTGGTAGCTCTTCTAAATCTTTCTCATTATCTTTTGGTATTATTACCTCTCTCACACCGCTACGAACAGCAGACGTTAGCTTTTCTCTTAGACCGCCTATTGGTAGAACGGCACCACGTAGAGATATCTCGCCAGTCATGGCAAGATACTTCGATACTGGATTGTTGGTTAGCAATGATACTATTGCTGATACTATCGTGATTCCGGCGGATGGACCATCTTTCGGTGTTGCACCATCTGGAACGTGGATGTGAAAATCGTATTTTCCAAATATAGATGGATCTATTCCAAATCTTTCCGCCTTCGATTTTATCAAACTGAAAGCAGTCTGTATCGACTCTTTCATGACGTTTCCGAGTTCGCCTGTAAACTTTATATCTCCCTTTCCATTTAGATACTTTACTGCTTCTATCATCAAGATATCGCCACCGACTTCCGTATAAGCTAGACCATTGACGACGCCTACGAAATCTTTACGCTCGATTATCGTATGTTCGTATTTTCTAACGCCTAAAAAGTCTTTTATGTTATGTTCGTCTATCGTGACAGGCTCGTTAGTTTGTAGGATTTTAATTACACTTTTTCTACATATTTTTGCAATTTTACGTTCTAATTCACGAACGCCAGCTTCACGTGTGTAATACTTAATTACATCGAGAATCGCCTCATCGCTTATAGAGAACTCGGTATTCTCGAGACCGTTTTCCTTCATTTGACGAGTTATTATATAATTTTTTGCGATTTTAAACTTTTCCTGTTCCAGATAGCTGGGAACTTTTATTACCTCTAATCTGTCGAGTAATGCGTAATTTATTTTCAGACTATTTGCAGTAGCTACGAACATTACTTGCGATAAATCGTATTCGACCTCAAGATAGTGGTCGGAGAACTTATTATTTTGTTGATAATCTAGCACTTCAAGCAGTGCAGACGCCGGATCCCCACGACTATCGCTAGACAGCTTGTCGATTTCATCTAGAAGGATAAGCGGATTCACAGTTTTTGCTTGCTTCATTGCCATTATTATCTTACCCGGCATAGATCCGAGATACGTCTTACGATGTCCGCGGATTTCGGCTTCGTCGCAAACACCACCAAGAGATATTTTCACGAACTCACGCCCGGTTGCTTTTGCCATTGCTTCCGCAAGACTGGTTTTTCCGACTCCAGGTGCCCCGTAGAGACACAATATTGTTCTTTTTGGTTGCTCGCCAGTTTTAATCTGCACGGCTATACTTTCCAATATTCTTTCTTTCGCCTTTTCCATTCCATAATGACTATCATCTAAGTATTGTTTTGCGAAATCTATGTCTTTTTTTAGCTCACTCTTTTCGCACCAAGGTAAGTCGAATATTGTATCTAGGTATCCACGAACGACACCGGCTTCACTTGACATTGGACCAAGATATTTCAAGCGTTTGATCTCCTCGCGAACCTTTTCCGCGACTTTTTCTGGTAGGTGTTTTTCTTCTATTTTGCGTTCGTATTTATCGCTCAAATCGAATGGACTCTCACCGTCTCCGAGTTCTTTTCTGATAACTTTCATTTGTTCTTGGAGATAGTATTCTCTGTTATTTTTTTCTATGTTTTTGTTGGTGCGTTTATGTATTTCTGTTTGTATTTCATGGAATCCGTTTTCTTTCACGAGAACTTCGATTATTTTCTCAAGTCTTTCCTCTAAATTAATTATTTGTAAAATTTCAAATTTACATTTTAGTGAGATATCTAACCTCGAAACTATTACGTCCGAGAACACGTCTGGCTCATTTATCGCTAGAATATTTTGATACACATCTAATGGAATTTTATCATTTATATCTTTGAACTTTTTGAGTAATTCTTTTATTTCTATCATGAGAGACGTATTTTTCACCTCATCTTGCAGTTCTTTTGGAGCTATCGGCGTAACCTCTCCGATCAGATAGTCTTTATCTGAGTCGCTTGTCTCTAACTTTGCCCTACACATGCAATTGAAGACGACCTTCATTGTTCCATCTGGCAATTTTGCTATTTGTGCTATTTTGCATATAGTTCCGATGCTTTTTACGTTTATCACTGTTACATCGAAGCCGAAAACATTACCGACCTGTGGTATAACGAAGACATCGCTATCCGTAGATAACGCGTGATTTAATGCGTTGATTGTCTTACTTTTTCCGATGAAAACGGGAACAATTGTATTTGGGAAGATAACAATATCCCTTATGGGGACGATTGGCAGAATACATTTCTCACCATTCTCGTTTGTAAAGTATTTCTTTATCGTCATCTACGATGATCGTTTTCTAAATAAAACGAGATTTTCTATTTTCAATATGTTTTTTCTTTTTAGTTTAAAAGAATCGCTCATGAAGAGTGATACGGTTTTTACGACGGATTTGATATCATTTTTTTTAGAAAGACTAAGTGTTCCCAGAATACTTTCTTAATACTTGGCGAGCGTAGTAAATAGGATGGATGGTAGATAGGGAATATTTTTATGTTTAGCTCGTTGATTTTTGTATCTATTATCTTCCCCGTAACTTCCGACATTCGCTTTTTTGATTTCAGGATAGCTTCGATGGCCGTTGAGCCACACAAGATTATTATTTCTGGTTTGACTATATCTATCATCTTTTTAACGAAAGGTAAACATACGGCGATTTCGTCTTCGTATGGTTTTCTATTTAGCGGCGGTCTCCAAAAGACCGTATTAGTGATGATAAGATTGCTGTTGTCTAGTTGGATATAACTCAGGGCCTTTCGTAAAAGTTTCCCACTTTGTCCGCAGAATGGTCTCCCCTCTAAGTCTTCACTTTCGCCAGGTGCCTCACCGATGAGCATTATTTTAGAATTTTTATTTCCGTCGAAAATGACTGTGTTTGTTGCGTATCTTTTCAGGTCACAATTGTTGAAATTGCGTATCTTTTCTACCAACTCGTCGAATGAGTTTATATTATTTAAATAATCGTTGTTATTGTTATCATCTTCCGCGTTCGTTGTTTTTTTTATCTTGTCTGTATCGTTTATCTCGTCGAACTCGACTGATGAATTATCAATATCGGTATTTTCGTTGCTAACGTTATTGTTAATTTTTTTATTGCCGGTTTTATTGTTCGTGCTTACTTCTATTTTTTGTTTATCGTTGATACAGTTATACATTTTAAAGTCGCGTCCAGTTATGAAATCGAAGCTCTCGTTTACGCCAAGAAGATTTTGAAATATCAGCACTTCTTTGAAAAATGAGTTCATAGATGAATAGTTCTTCAAAGAAGAAGATTATTTATTTTAATGTCAATTTGATATGCCTTAGCTTTTATAAGTACTTTGCCTTATTGATTTAAGATTAATATGTTTGTTGGGCGATGTTTTTATTTGTTTTTATTTTATAATTTTCCCATCCGGAAAATTTGACATAGCTTCTCTAAGATTTTCGTCTTTTATCAGTTTAAGTGCCTCGACTGGCGTCGGGAGAGTTGACGCGTAGCACAATTTGTAGATTAGTGCCGTAAAATATTGTCTTGTTTGTATGGTTTTCATCTCTTGTAGAGATAGTGACAATATTTGCCACATACGCAGTAAGCGTGGAATGTTTAGATTATTGTTGCTTATCAATTTAGTGAATACCTCTGTGAATTCATGACCGACGGATGCGACGTCTACGACTTGACTTGTTATTTTCAGTCCATCGAGTATAGTCTCCATTAGCTCACTTGCTATATTTGTTATGTCAGTATCACCTGATATCAGACTATACGAGTCTTTTAATGCGTCTTGTATGTTTCCGACGTAGCAATTGTAGAATAGTTCTGCTATCATTTCTCTGTCTGGTACGGCAAGCATAGACTTTACAGCATCAATTTTGACGTCGTTATTACTAGCACTTATCGCCTGATCTAGTAACGATAGTGCGTCTCTCATTGATCCATTTGCGTATTTTGCAATTAGTTTTAAACTTTCGTCGTCATATTGCACGTCTTCTTTTTTACATACATCTTTTAGATGTGGAAATATTGTCTCTGCTGGAATGTTCTTGAGATAGAACTTCTGACATCTAGAAAGAATTGTTATTGGAACTTTGTTTATCTCCGTTGTTGCGAATATGAATTTTACTCTTTCAGGAGGCTCTTCTAGTGTTTTTAGTAGTGCGTTGAATGCTGATTTTGATAGCATATGCACTTCGTCTATTATGTAGACTTTATAGCGTGATATCATCGGTGCGAACGTGCTGTTCTCTATTACCTCTCTCATTTTATCGACTCCGGTATTACTCGCCGCGTCGAACTCTATAACATCAGGATTACTACCACTTAGAATCGCTTTACACGTATCGCATTCGAGACACGGTGTTAGAGTTTCTTTCTCACTTGCTTTGCAGTTGACGCTTAGTGCTAGTATACGTGCTGAACTTGTTTTACCCACACCGCGTGTTCCGGTCAGCAGAAAGGCGTGATGTAGTTTTCCTGACAGTATAGCATTTGATACCGTTTTTGTGAATATCTCTTGTCCTATCAATTCTGATAGTAGTCTTGGTCTATATTTTCTTGCTAAGACGAGATGTTTTTTATTCTCCATTTTTGAGACGTAGATCATGCTGTTTATTAAAAATAAAATTCAATTTAATTATACGACACATTATCTCAACGAAGGTATGCTTTAACTACGGATAGATTACGCATTGTAAGTAAACGACATAGACGCTAAAGCAAAGTAAGGACGACAGCCGAAGTGATGACCGGAGGGACGGTTGAAGTTTTACTATTTCTTTTTCTTTTTATTCTTTTTTGCTTTGGTTTTCTTCGATGATGCTTTTGGCGTCGCTTTCTTTACCTCTTTCGAAATATCTTTCGAGACATTACCTTTAGCAATTTCTACCGCTTTATTGAGTTCTTTTTGAGTGCAGAAACCTAAAATGACAGGATCCTTGGCGATTAATTCGCTATAACCTTTATATGTTTTTGTTCTAATTGCTTCAACCATTGACTTAGTCGTGCGAACGAGCTTAACTATTTGTGGATCTGTTAGTTCTGGTGCATATCCTAGCAACCATAGTATTGTTTCAGGACGATTTTGTCTTTGTATCATAGGGATGTATTTTTTCTTCTTTTGTATTTTGATGTCTACCCCATTTAGAGATGTGAACGCATTTGACAATGGTTTCCCATCCTTTTCTCTTGCCGATATTTCTTCTTTTGTTAGATTTCCGTTTTTAGTAGGATCGGCAGGCATTATACCTTTACCAATTATCCCATCTGCGATAAACTTCATTTCCGATTGGTCGAAGCCACAGAATTCTCCTATTTGTTGAAAAGTTAGCGATGTATTATCGACTAGCCATATCGCGGTTGCTAACGGTGCGATGACGTTATTTTTAATATTCTTAGACATATACTATACAATTATACTATACAACGATAACTTCTTTTTTGAATTATAAAAATCAAGATAGTATTTATTATAATAGCACTTTATAGTTGCACTACGTTGAAAAATAGTTTAAATATAACGAAATAGTTTAAATATAACGACTTTTATAAAATCGTTTTTTAAATTAATCGACGTTATGTCGCGATATGAGTCAGTAAATAGTTAAAAAAAGGATACGTTATATCGAGACTTAGCTATCAACGGAACTATTGTTTATTGATTTTGACCGAGAACGTATTTCAACTGCTCCCAGTTGAATAGACATTTTGGATTTGTTGATTCGCCGTTACAGGCGATAGCTATATACACCGGAAACGGAGTTTCGAAGCGTTTACGTGCCATCATCACTGCGAAGCTACTGGCTAATTTGTTTATTGTTTCGGTATATAGATTGTATTCAAATTCTGCACTTCCTGAAACTAATTCACGCATCATTGATATGTCTCCTTTTATGACTCCATTATCAAGTAATAGATTTCCGGTTCCTGTTTTGAAGTATAGCGATTTATTTGAAATTACATCGTAATAGTTTATATCTTGCTTGATTCCATGTTTTATTACGTCATTACTCATGTTCAGTAGATCGAAATGTGGAATTTTTATATTTTGCACAACAAATCTTCCTTTTCCACTCATCTTTTTGAAGAATTGCACTGGATTGAATCCGTACGTATTGCAATTGAATTGCAATGAAACGTGACCGTCCAGAGGGGACGATACTATATTGTTTATATTAACACCAGATAAAGAAAAGCCGAGTTTCAGTTCAGGTCGTCCTTGTAGCGAAAATATCGCATTCGATATAACTTCTCCGTTTCCATATTTGAATGTTAGGTTGTTACTTTCTACGATCCCATCGTTGATATTAAATATCCCATTGATGTTAGTGAGTATTTTATCGCCTATAACAAAATTATCTATATCGATTTTTGCTTTACCGTATAGTCCAATGAATGATGGTATATTGTAGTCGACGTCTTTGTGGAAGATATCTTTCATCGAGACCTTTGTAGCCATTTCAATTCCATTGAATATTGTGTCGAGTTGCGATGTATTGATCGTTTTTGCGTCTAGTGTAATTGCAAATCTATCTTTTTCGTCGACGCTCCTTATATCGAAGGTGAACTTTCCGTCGAATATGTTTGATTTAGCGTTTAGATATATCGTCGTGAATTTCTTATTATCTTCGTATTCGTATGCTAGATTTTCGATTTTTTGTTGTTCGAAGATTACGTTATTTAATATGTAAACTTGTCTATCGTGATTATCGAACTTTTTGCTTTCTCTTTTTTTGAATATTTTTTTTAAGAATATAGCGTCTTGATGATCGTGTGATTGAATATCAAGGAAGGCGTCGTAGTACTTCTTATAGAAGAGATCTATATTGTAGTATCTATTTATGTCTATGTTTTGTATGCTTATTTTTTTGCTATTTATCTTACTTTTTCTTTCGAAGTTGTATTGTTTGGATAGTTCAAGATTGAGAATGTTTCGCCCGTCTACGTATAGATTTACGTTATCGAGAGAAGTACGACTCATGGCCATTTTTATATTACCACTGACGCCGTAGCTCGTTGAGCTTAGATTTGGATTTAGTGAATCTAGATTAAATAATCTAATTAGATTATCGATATTCGTGCCATGAATGATGAAGTTGTTGCTTCGTGTTTCGGATGTGTTGCCGTTCGATTGTTTGAAGATTATGCTATCTGTTAGGTTGTGACCGAAGTTCGCCTTTAAAGCTGTTATCTCGATGTCTTCTTTTCTTTTCTTCGATATATTTGTAATTAGATTGAACGGAATATCGAAGATAGAACCTTCTTTTATCGAAAGATTTGATTTAAAGTTGACGCTATCTAGTAAAGTGAGAGCCAGATTTACGACTTTTTCGAACGAATTAATACTCTCGAATGATTCTTGCTTTTTCGCCGAAGATATTATCTTATTTTCCTTGCCAGACATAAACATCGCTTGTGAGCTATATTGAGTTTTTGTTTCTTCTGCGTCGATACTGTCGACTGTGCTATCGTCTACGTCTTTTGTTGTTTTATCCAGATCTAGCTTACTGAACGATATTCCGAGAGTGCGAGTTTTGTGTCGATAGTTTATGCTTCCTATGTCGTTGTTGATTATTATTTTACCGTTTATTTCGCAGTCGTTGTTACGACGTATATCTGCGTTGATTATTAGCTTTTTATCCAGAATTTTCTTATAAAGATTGTCCCCGAGAGAGACGTTGTTTATACCGATGTCTTTTAGAATTGATGATATTTTTTTCGCTTCACAGTTTATCTTTCCACCTTTTTTTGAAGCGTATATATAGCAGTAGAAGTTGTTGTTTTCTATCTTTCCGTTTAATTCGTAGCGAGCGTCGTCATTTGTGTTATCGATCGTCAATAGCACGATGTTTTTATTACTTTTGTCTATTCCGATAGTTGCACCGTAGCTTATTTTATTGGAGTTTTTTATTATTTTCACCTTGTTTATCGTTATTTCGTTCATAAGTTTGTATTTATCGTGAGAGCCATCACTTTTATCTTCGTAATTCCTGATGTAAATATTTATGAATAGATTTTTGATATAGATGTTATATTTTAGTTTAGATATTTTCGTCGCAATTGTGTTTATCAGGTCAGCCATATTTTCGTCGTCTTCCAGAAAGATATCGATAGAGAGGTTTTCGGACTCGAAAGAGCTATTTATCAGATTGTATATAAAGTTATCGCTATGTCCGGAAAGTTTATATTTAGAAGATTTATCTTTTTCGATATCTACGTCGAATGCGAAATTTTCTGTTACGGCGTCGAGAGTTATTAGTCGTATACTCCATTTGCTTTCTGGGTATATGATTATGCTATGCTTTTTAGCGATACTGACGACTTTATTTTCTATGCATTTCATAGGTATAAAGCCGATTATCAGCATACCTAGAGCTATGATTAAGCTACAGAAGAGTACCGTGAATGTTTTTCGCATGCTATATTAGCATATATCGATGTCTATCTTGATAGTAATAATCAAGAAATATTAGAGTAATATTAGAACTGGATATTTAATATGTCGATGTGAGGCGTATTTTGTAGTTTTGATTATTACTTATTTTGGTTCAGGCTAATCGAATATTTTATACATATCGATCGCGTCTGCTAGTATTTTTGTTCCTATTGGTGCCGCACTTGATGAACCGCCTATTCCGTGCTCTATGACGACTGATACAGCGAATCTTGGATTATCATACGGTGCGTATCCGACGAATAATGCTTGGCTGTGCTTTTCCTTGGTTACTTTTCCGCTTCTCATGGCCGAGTTCTCGATACGTCGTGATACGACCTGTGCTGATCCAGTCTTACCACATATTTGATATCTACTGCTTACAATTCCATTGACCAGTCCGTATGGTGCATTGACTACGGAGAAAAGCCCTTTTCTAACGGCTGATAGATTATTTTCGTCTATATCGAGAGAAGGAAAATACTCATTTTCATCTTTCAGCAGATATCTTGGTTCTATTTTTTTATTTGTTGCCACTCTTGCTATCATTACTGCCAGTTGCAACGGTGTAACGACGGTCCAGCCTTGACCTATGGCGAAATTTGCATTATCTCCAAGATACCAATTTTGTTCATATCTATCTTTTTTCCACCTTTCGTTCGGGATGAAGCCAGACAATTCGTTGCTAAAGTTTTCCAAGTGCTTTTTACCGAATCCTAATTTCAGAGCCATATCGTGTATTTTTTTGCATGAAATCTGTGTACTAAGATGAAAGAAATAGTAATTACATGATTCAGCAATTGCAACGTTCATGTCGATAGGACCATGCCCGTGTTTGTTCCAACAGTGCATCACGCTATTACCGATCTTATATTCGTATTTACAGTTGATTTTCTTTTCCGGATTCCAGCCACTTTCTAGTGCAGCTAAGGCTGATACGATTTTAAAAGTAGAACCCGGTGGATACGAGGCAGATATATTTTTGTTTAAAAAAATACCGGAGTTCGTGTCGTTATTTTTGTAGATATCGTCCCATAGCTCATTTGATATACCGATTGACATATGATTCGGATCTATATTCGGTAAAGAACACATCGCTAATATAGCACCAGTTTGCAGATCTAGAAGTGTTGAGGAGCCGTTTTTATTTTGCATTAATTCTGTTTTTGTAGCTTCTAAACTATGTGATTTTTTTTCAATATCAATATTAGTTAAATGTTCCTTTATAGTTTGCAATATG
>CALCWF010000022.1 GCA_937906355.1 uncultured Rickettsiales bacterium | reverse complement strand
AGCGGGGTTACTTACGGCAAGTATACGTCTTTCATATATAACTCACTTAGATTGGAGAAAATGACGGCTATGTATCCACGCATAGCGTCTATATATTACGGTTCGTGGGATATGGCACTATCTACGATGTCTTTCGCGACGGCAGTAATTTTGAAATACTATGACTATAATGTAGTGATCTATGGTAGTATTATACTACGAATAATAGCAATACTATTCATATTTGTATTTATACCAAGTGGCAAGGATTGTAGAATGCAGGAATTCAAATCAAAATCGATAAAGGCTATATTCAGCACACTCTTTGAGTGTATGAAGAAGAGCAAGATATTTACATACCTGATGTTATTTTACGGATTATTAAACTTTATTACATACCCCCTAGGTATCACGATAGGAGACATGATACTGTCGGATAGTGGTTTTACAGCTAAGGATATAGCACTGTATACATCTATTTTAACGACTCTAATGGGGGTCGGAACTATCATTCCAATGACTTTTTTTTCATTTGAACAAATATTTCACCGAAAAAAGGAATTATTTATAAATGTTGCTTTTATGCTCCAATTATTTTACTTCCTCACGGAATAAGTATTAGAAATTGCATGTTGCTATCATTGATACAGATGGTGATGCTTTTCATTACTGCCATCGTATATAACATGTGGATGTTCATGGTTATGGCAATTTTTGTTAACATGACATTTTCAATTGTTGAAGTATCAATCGAACGAAGATTTGAAGATTATTCCGATAAAAAAATACGCGGAACGGCTATATCTATGGCAATATCACTGTCGAATCTTTTGAAGATTGTCAATATAATGATTATAGGTTATCTTGCAAAAAACTACTCGTATCACGTAGGATTGATGGTGATTACGTTTCCACTGGTCTTTATGACGGCATTTTTCTACAAAGTTCTCAGAGAAGTTTAAGACAAGAGAGAATTCGTAAAAAGAAAAAAAATCGTTAAGATGATACTCTTGAAAAAGAAAAAAATGTATTATCTTACTTTATGTGAATATATAGTTTTTTTGTTATTTTTTATGCATAAGTTTAACGCTGACGTCTCTAAGGTTTTGAAGTTAGTTATTCATTCAATCTATACGAACAAAGATATCTTTTTGAGAGAACTGATATCTAACGCATCTGACGCATGCGAAAAAATGAGATATTTGACGACGACCGGCGAGTGTAAAGACGAAGACAATTTAGAGCCAAGGATAGATATATACATAAACGAAAAAGATGGCTACGTATCTGTTAAGGATAACGGAATCGGAATGAATCGTGAGGAGTTAGTCAAACATCTCGGCACGATAGCAAAGAGTGGGACTGAGGACTTTTTGAAAAAGATAGAGAAAGACAGTAAGAACGCAAGCGAGCTGATAGGACAGTTCGGCGTCGGTTTCTATTCGTCTTATATGGTCTCAAATCACGTGGAGGTCGTAACTAAGCGTAGAGGAGAGAAAGACGCACAGGGCTTTTTGTGGATATCTGACGGAGAGAGCGGATTCGACATAAAGAACAGTAAGGATGCGTCATTCGGAACAGAAGTTAGAGTCTATTTAAACGACGAGAACAAAGAGGAGTATCTAGATAGTAATAAAATCGAGAATATAATCAAAACATATTCAAATCATATCTCGTTCCCGATAGAGTTTCATAAAACAGACGATCTAACGACTCAGATTAATAGTGAGAAAGCTATATGGCTTAGATCAAAAAGTCAGATAACGGAAGAACAATACGAGAACTTTTATCACTCTCTATGTCATATGCCAGATAAGCCGTTTATGACTTTACATAACAAAGTTGAGGGTAACTTAGAGTTTACTAATTTGTTATTTATTCCTAGTATTCGACCATTCGATCTTTATCATCCTGATATGCTAACGAGAATAAAGCTATACGTGAAACACGTATTTATAAGCGAAAAAAATATAGACATAGTGCCTCACTATCTAAGATTTGTATACGGTATAGTAGACAGCGATGATCTACCACTTAATATGAGTCGTGAGACTTTGCAAGACAATAAGATATTATCAAAGATCAAGGACAATATCGTTGGAAAAGTATTCAACGAGCTTAAAAATGTAGCGGAAAAAGAGACAGAACGATACGGTGAGTTTTGGAAAAATTTCGGATCGGTTCTAAAAGAAGGACTGTGCGAAAGTATTGCTGATAGAGAGAGTTTGATGCAAATGACGAGATTCTATACAAGTAAATCAAAAGACAAACTCGTCAGCTTCGATGAGTATATCAATGGAATGAAGGAAAAACAAAAAGACATTTTTTTCTTCATAGGCGAAAGCATAGACGAGATGATGAGTGCCCCAGAGATGGAAGTATTCGTAAAGAACGATATTGAAGTGATACTATTCACAGACGTTGTTGATAGCTTCTGGACTAACGTCGTGCATGACTATAAGGGAAAAGATATGAAATCGATAGCTCGTGCAGACGTCGAACTTACCGATCTTGTATCACAAGACGACAAGAAGGACGAGCAAAAGAAAGGAGCAGGAAACTCAGAGATAGAAAAGGAAATGATAAATAACTTCATGAAAGTATTAACCGGTAAGGTCTGTGCCGTTCAGGTTACTAATAAACTAATCGATAGTCCAAGTTGTCTATCAGTCGCACCAGGTGCAATGGATAGTAGAATGGAAGACTATCTCGTAGCTCAAAAACAGCTCAAAAAAAGATCGCTGAAAATATTAGAGATTAATCCAAATCACGAGTTAGTCAAGAAAGCAAACGAATTATTGAGAATAGACAACAACGAAAAGAACAAGGAAGGGGAAGAACTCGTGCTACTGATAAACGACTTGGCATCTATATCATGCGAAGAGCATCTAGAGAACGCAAATTCTTCCGTTAAGAGAATTCTTAAATGGATTAAGTAAAATATAGTAATATCACGTATATTATCAAACAGATACAGACCTCTCCATCTTCTGTGTGTTAAGATGACTTGTTATCGTGCAAAAGAGTGGAGAAAAAATATCCATAAGATCCTTTTTCCAGATTTCCAAAGTATACGAATCTCCTTTTTGCACGCGTTATGGCAACATATAGAAGTCTCCAATTTTCTAGATCGTATTGTTGTTCTTTTTCGTCCAGCTCTCTTATCAACTCGATACAATCCATGTCGTTCTCCTGAATTTTACACCCACTAGTTTTATACCAAAAGCCACTATCTAGAAAAAACATCTTATCTTTATTACCGCTTTTTTTCTCTTCGAAATCCATCAGTATAACGGTATCGAATTCCTTTCCTTTGACGCCGTGGATTGTGCTAAAAAATACCCTATTTACATCATCATTGTTATTAAAGTCTTCGATGTCTTTGAAGTTTTCAGTTTCGATAGCTCTTAGAAAACTGCGAACATCGTAGTTATATACATCTTTGTAATTATCTACACACGTTTTGATTAGAGAGTAGGCGTATTTGTATTGTTTATTGCTTTCAACGATTTTTTCTATTTTTGCCGTAATTTCTTCGAGAGTTTGACAGTCGAGTATATTTTTCAGTGTATCTACTGCGTATTTTACTTTGTCGTTGTTGCTTTCATTTGTTAGTATTTGACTTCTAATCTTCTTCCAGAGTGTATTGTCGGATCTTATTTTTTTACCGCTCGTGCAGATTGCGTATAGAATATTATCGTCTATATTGAAGAACTCACTTTTCAGAACACACGCAAGATTCATGTCGTCGTTTTGTAGCACGAAGAACTTGTATAGTGCTAATATATCGGCAAAGTATATATGATTTTTGACAATCTCTGGTTTCATCACAACGTCGACGTTATACTTGTTTTTTAACGTCTCGACAACATTGAAGATGAAGTGATTTTTCGTGTCTTTCTTTGGAAAGATTATAGCGACTCCATTTGATATATTGTTGTTTTTCACGTTTTTTTTATTACGTTCAGATGCATTCATATTAATGTATTTAACCGCTCTATCGGCTATCTTACATGCGTATTCTTTTCGTCTCTCTTGTATTCTTATTTTTTCATTTGTTTTATTAAATGTATTTA
>CALCWF010000021.1 GCA_937906355.1 uncultured Rickettsiales bacterium | reverse complement strand
CTATATTGTAGTAAATAACCCTTTGTAGCGAATCTAGCTCTATTCATCTGATTCCACGTCAAAGATAGATCAATAATTTGACTATTCCTCGAGCCTATCAATTGTTCGTATAACACAAAACTCATCGCATTGAGCATACTATACATGCTTTGAGAAAATCTCAACGACGTCTGCAATATCAATCTATTCGCCAACTCGAACGAAAAACTAGTATCAAACGAATAGCTATGTCCCTTATGAAGCATGTAAGAAACATACTCTGTTCCACCGCCTAAATCACCAAATCGCGAAAATCTCGCGTTCGCACCAAAACCTATATTATAGTTCTTGAAAAAGTAAGGATCGAAAAAATTCACATTATAACTCTCCATGAAGCCTGAACGCTCAATAGCAATCCCGGCGGTATACCCACGTCCCAAAAAGTTATTTATCGACATACCAACATTTCCTACAATACCATAATATCCGTTCCAACCAATCGAAAAATTAACCTTCCCAAAAAATTGTTCCTCTACACTAATATCCAGATCTACCAAATCGCTACCCGGAATCAAAATCTCCTTTATATCAACATTCTTAAAATATCCAAGCATATACAATCTATCTCGCGATAAATTAATCTTATCCTTGTCGTACATATCACCCTCATGAATCATCAGCTCTCTCAAAATGACATTATTTTTCGTCTTGTTATTACCAGATATAGTTATCTTGTTTACAAAGATTTTTCTACTCAGATTCAAATTATACTCAACATCGACCGTATCATCATTGTCATTGTATATCAAGTTATACTCCGGCGTTACGTTCGTATAACCATTCGTTTCAAGCAGTCTCGTTATCCTTCTAATAGTTTCGCTAATCTTGGAAATAGAAAACCTATCGCCCTTTTTTGTCGTTATACTACCGGATATCTTTTCTTTATCTATCAAATCTTGTGCCGTACCTGATACGCTCGATTCTCCAAAATTATAAATCTTCCCTTCGTCTATCAAAAAATGTAAAATGAAATCGTATCTCCTATTATCGAACGTCGCGACGGAATCAACTTTCACTTTCGCATATCCGTTATTTTTATAAAATAACGTCAACATATCCTTATCTGCACTAACTTTATCCTCATCAAAAATACCACTACTCGGTATTAGTGCCATTGACGGTCTCGCTCGCGAAGCTATACTGTCTAATAACTTTTTATTCGAAAAATGTTCGTTCCCACTAAAAATAATATCGCTAATATAGC
>CALCWF010000020.1 GCA_937906355.1 uncultured Rickettsiales bacterium | reverse complement strand
AAATTTCTGGTTTACGAAAATATTCACATACGAATCTAGCTATTGAATAGAATATGGCGAATTGTCCAGATAATGCTCCCGTGTGTTTTACTATATCTGTTTTTTTGTAGAGGAAGAACATCACTGCGAATAGACATATACCTTCCGAAAATGCCTCGTATAATTGACTAGGATGACGAGGTTGTCCCGTATTGTCTGCTGGAAATATCATTCTAAATGGCGATGTATAGGTTATTGTGCCGTATAACTCTCCGTTTATGAAATTTGCGATTCTCCCGAAAAATAGTGCGATAGGAACGACAACTACGCATAAGTCGATAATTTTAAACATATCAACTTTATATATTTTACTGAAAATAAATAGTGATATATATACACCAATGGCACCGCCGTGAAAAGACATTCCTCCGTCAAATATACGAAAGATAGATACTGGATGCGACAGCGTATAGTTGAAATTATAAAATAGACAATCAAATAATCTTGCTCCGATTAAGATGCCTGACATTATCCAAGTCAATAATTGTTCACATTGATTTTCAGTCATAATTTTCATTTTCTTATTCTGGGAATGAAAAAATAAAAAGGTTGCCAAGAATCCAATAATGTAGGCTAACGAATACCATCTAATCGCAAGAAAGCCGTATATGTGAAAGATTACGGGATCGATATTTGGATATTTCAACATAAAGCAAAAGTACAAAACTTTTAATAAAACTTTTATTGACGACTAATAATGCTTACTAGTGTTAATATTTTTTTGATTAATATCAATGTTTACAATTAGCGCGATGCAAGAAATACCGAGCAACAGTGAACTTCCACCATACGACATCATTATCAACGGTATTCCTGCGACCGGCATCAGTCCGGTTGTCATACCGATATTGACGAACATGTGTACAAATATCACTGTAACGCAACCGACAATAATTAGTTTACAAAATATTGAATTAATTTTTCTTTCCACTGAAAAACCGTAAAATACTATACATAAATACATCAATATTAAGACCATAGAACCTATTAGCCCCCATTCTTCACCTACGTTTGTGAAAATAAAATCTGTGTGATGTTCTGGTAGAAAATGCAGTCTCCCTTGTGTACCCATGAGATAACCTTTGCCGGTTAGACCGCCGGAGCCAATAGCTATCTTCGATTGAATTATGTTGTATCCACTACCGAGTGGATCGTTTTCCGGGAAAAGAAAATTTATAATACGTAATTTTTGATATTCTTTTAAAAATTTAAACCAAATCAGCGGAGTCGCTAATATCGTTAATAGACCAAAAAGAACGAACTGTTTTTTTGAAATTCCAATCGTAAATAGCATAACGAGAAATATAGTGGTTATGATTATAGCATTCGCTAGATCGGGCTGTATTACAACAAGAGTGACAACCGGTGCTACTAATAATACAGTACAGAACGTTGATTTCGCGAAATTTGTATTATTTTCTGATTTTATTCTACTGAAAAATTTTGCTATTGCTAAAATAACCGCTAGTTTTACAAACTCAGAAGGTTGAAATTTGAAATATCCAAAGTTTATCCATCTAGACGCCCCCATTGTTCGTTTACCAACGAACATTGTTATGATTAGTAAAAATATCGATATCCATAAAAATGTGTATGCAGATTTATAGAGATTTCTAATATCACTATTCGCAATGATCACAAAGACGACTAACGAGACAAACATGTATAATAACTGTTTTACTGCCCAAGGATACATATTCCCATCACCAGCGGAATATAAGCATAATATACTGAACGTTAGCAGTGAAATTGTCGGCACTAAAATGGCTTTTGGAATATTAAATATAGTCAACTGATCTGACAGATTACATTTGATGTTATCATGTCCCCATTTTTTTCTAAAAAACATACTTGAATTATATTAATTCTCTTCGAAGAAGAGTGATATAAATATTTAATATCAAGTTTTATGGCCGGACATTCACATGCTGCGAATATTCAATATAAAAAAGGAGCAAACGACGCAAAGAAAGCGAAAATTTTCACGAAAATCGCGAAGGACATTTCTATCGCCGCTAAGAGTGGGTTATTAGACCCGGAGCTAAATCAAAAATTGAAGCTCGCAATAATAAAAGCGAAATTTTACAACATGCCAAAAGACAAGATAGAAATGGCAATAGAAAAAGCAAATAAGGATACGACTAATTATGAAAATATTAGATATAACGCCTTTTTTGAGAAAGGTATTTCGTTGATAATAGAAGGTTTGACTGATAACAAAAATCGAACGGCAAGTGATATTCGTGGCACGCTAGCGAAGTTCGACGCACAGCTTGCATCGACCGGTAGCGTTGAGTATATGTATACACATATTGGACGTATTCTTTACGAAAAAAATATTTGCAACGAAGAGCGAATGTTCGAGGTAGCGTTGGACGCCGGAGCTAGCGATATTCAAAACGACGACGAGTATTATGTAATTGAGACGAGCTTAGAAAACATGATAGACGTCAGTAAGGAGCTGGTAAAGACTTTTGGAAGAGATCCACGGTCTGCTGGTTGGTTTTGGAAGGCAAACGACTACATTGATATCAGTAATGATGCAGAATTCTTGGACAAATTTCAAAAGCTCTTCAACGCCATAGATGACATAGATGACGTTACGGAGGTATACACAAACGCTACTTACTAAAATCTGTAATTTAGATAAACGTTTTTCAACTCGTATCGATAGCGATTGGTTTTACGGTTCACAATGTGCGATGTGAATATACAATAAGGAGCTATTGTGTGTGAAGGGCGAGAGATTAACGTTAATAGCGTACTTCTACTTTTTCAATATATTTTGCTTTCGACGGTATGGAATTTGCGTTAATTTTATTTCTTACAAGAACCCCATGTCGTTTTGCTGATGGTAGCATTTTATTGAAATCGTTATTTGTGGTGTTTATTATTTTTTCTAATTTCTTTATATCTGTTGATAAGTTTTTTTTTGATTGTAGATCAAGAGATCTGTATATATATTGTTTGATACGAAACGCAATTTGTTTCTTATTATTAATTGTAAGATTATCGATAATTCTTTCTAGAAAGATTCTCTTTTTGCCATCGGCTACGCACGATAAAAATACGTTTTTTACATCGGTAAAATTTGCGTATTTTGCTTTTTTTAATGACTTTTTCGTCGATGACAGACTTGTTATTGAGTTTGTACTTTTTATCGCATTGTTTTCCGGGAGGGCATATACAGCATTACGTATCATTGAGAGAACGAGCTTTTGAAATACATGTAGCATGTCTCTAAAAGATTGTAATTCGATATCTGACATTCCCAAGTAGAACGATTGAGTCTTTTTTCTCATTAGTTACTACGTTTAACAAAACAATCTATATCAGCTCTACTTGATAAATCTTTTGCGTACTTATTTGCTCTCGCTTGATCGCTGAAAGGCAATACTACTGCACGAAAAATATCTTTACCCGTCGATACGACACACTTCTTCCCGCCACTTAGCTTCCCAGCTATCTTATCGCAATGTTGTTTTGCTACTTTCGCATCTTTATAGGCACCAATTTGGATGACGAACTTGTTATATGTCGATGTTGTTGCTTTTGTTGCTATTTTATCTGACTTTGTTTTTTTTTCATTTAATTTTAGAGTAGTATTTGCACTTTTTTTTACGATTTCACTTTTTTTATCACCTTTTTTGTTAAGACCGGCGTCTTTCTTTTGTGATAACTTATTATCGACGACCGACTCAGTATTTTTTTTATCTACCGTGCTATTGTTATTATTGATCTTGATATCTTGTTTTTTTACCATATTATTTTCAGAATCTTTTTTTTCACTATTATCGCTACTACCTAATTTGACGGCGGAGTTTGATTTTTCTTTTACAACGTCATTTGTTGCATTTTTTTTATCATCTTTACTTTCGCTTTCGTTTTTGTTGACTTCGTTTTCTTGCACGCCGATGGTCTTTTTATTATCGGTGTTTTTCGTCGTTTGTTCATCGAGACCGACTATAGCTTTATTCAAGTTATCGCTACTTGTCACCGGCTCTATCTCTTTAACTGTATTGTCTTGTTGCACAACTTTTACATTAGAGCTATTCGTGTCATCTTGAAAGCCGTGAATACTACTTTTATTATTCTTTATTTCGTCGCTAGAACGACCCTTGACGACAAACAACATTGTAACACCTACTAAACATAGAAAAAACAAAACTTTACCTTTGCTGACTCTCTCCTTTTTTTCGAACATAAAACACTTGAAAAAAATATTACATAGGATAGGTAAAATGTGATTCTTTAAATGCAAATAAAAACAGAAGAAAACAACGAACAAAAAACACGTCAACGACGAATGAAAAAGTTTGATATAAAAATGTTAAAGTTGCTATCGTTGCTACGATTTTTTGCATTATTCTTTTTATGTTCTGTGGCGTTTGTGTATTTGTCGCTTGTGGCGACTCTTATTGTTTTTTCCATCACAGATTGCAATATTGAAGGTAAAATTCCAAAGAGACTTATCAAAAGAACGATTAACGACAAACTAAAACAATTTGATATCGATTTTGACTCAATTTATATCAGTAAGACGCCAGTTAAAAAAATGATTGTAGCACTGAAGATTAAGAATATAAAAATCGTTCACAAACAGACGAAAGTTGAAGTTGTTAATTTCGATAATCTCGACGTCGCCATTCCTGTGAAAAAAGTATTTTTTGGTTCGATTATCCCCGTTTTTAATAGAATCGAAAATAAGATTTTCCTCATTCCTTATTCGTTTAATAACGACAAGGGTCAAAACATAGACGGCAGATCGATAAAAACATACGATAATAATCAAAAAAACAATTCAAACAATTCAAAAAACGATGGAGTGGATGATGCCAAATTAACTCTTATAAGCAATTATACAAAACTGATTACGTCAAAGTTTACGTCATTAATTGATGGTGTAAATTTCTTCCTAGTAGACGGTTTAAATATTAAAAATGTGAATTTTGCTTTTTTTGAAAGAAATACTAATGACATTGTTTTGAATATAAAGATAATCAATAGCACAACAAAAATAACTCAAGTCAGCGAGCTAAACGACAAACAGCATAAAATGCTATCAAATCTTCTTAAAAGAGAAAACGAGACAAAGCGTAGTAAGGGAAATTTTATAATGAGAAATTTCTACGAAAATGTTGTCGTTCATTCTTCTAATATTGAGATTCAGGGCAACGTTCTTTCGTTTGACGGTTTTTGTAATACAAAAAACGGAGTAATAGAGACGTGTCTATTTAAGGTGACAAATCTACCGACAAGTGCTATAATGCTTTTCTCTGAAAAGAGTTTTTCTTTTACCGGAATAGATAATACGATAGATGGCGATCTTTTTGTAAAAATTAAAAATAACAATATTGACGCATTAACATTTAACACTGAAATTTTAGTGCAAAAGCCCTTGTTTTATAAGGGAATAAAAATAGATATTAACAAAATTCGATTAAGTGCAATAGCAAGAGATAATCTCAAAAAAATAGAGAGTATAGAAATGTCACTGTCCGGCGAGAACGTAAAGGATTTTTGTAAAATACATATTAGTGATTTTTACTTTTCGGACATGAAACCAAATTGTAAAATAAAAGCGAACGTATCTAATCTCAGATTGTCGGAGTTGATTCATTTTTCGAATACGCATATTAATAGTGATAAAAGTGGCAATAGACATAATACATTGATAGACGGGAGTATTGATGGAACTGTCAATATTGAAATAAGAAATGGCAATATTATTGCAAACGACGGATCGTCGCAATTGGAGTTGAAAAAAAACGTGTTCGCGGATAATAGTGAAATTTTGATAAAAAAGCCTATTTTTAGAAATTTATTTAAAATTAAGGTTGACGATGATAGAATTTTACTTAACTTAAACATGGGTAATGATTCAAAGATGGATATCTTCTTCGATAAGAAGAACAGTATGTTGAATGCGGAGTTTAAAGATTTTCTTCTAAAGAAGACGGATATTGTCAATCTTAAAGATGTTTTTTTACAAAAAAAAAGTTTCGAACCAATTGAGAGTTTTGACCGTGATGTAAAAATAAATGGAACTATTCAAGTTCCAATAAAAAACGTCAAGACGAACAAGATTATAAAGGATAGCACCTTTGATGTGAGAGCTGTCGCGTATAATACCAGTTTCGATGGCAAAGATGAGATAACATTCGACGTGAAGAAAAAGAAAAATACTTCATATGGTTCCATGAAAGTAGATTTTGGTAACTCTATATTTAAGAACGAAATGTTCGGCTTTGATAAAAAAAAAGATGATAGATCGGTTATTTTAGGTAAGTTTACATTTGACGGTGATTATATAACTACAACCGGAAAGTGGAGTTTAAACGAAAGAGAGATAGTGGCGTTTAATGTTGAGTTTGGCGACGAAAGTAGCGTTAGTTTACGATCAGATGACGTTGGTTTGAATATTCGTTATCGTAAACAGAATGTCGCTATTGATATAATAGGAAAAAAGATACTTATAAGCGAATATCTGTGGCGTATTATAATGGCGTTCGACTTTGATTTTGAAAGTGAGTTAAACCTGAATGCAAAAATTGAAGAAGGCATGATTAATGGCGTGAAGTTTAAAAACCTAGATACCGATCTGCGTATAATAAAACTATATATCGACGGGTATTTGAAAGGTTCCGTTTATAGCAGAAATGGTCTTTATAGCGATTTGTATTATGAAAATAGAAATGGTAATTTTATCGTTAACGCAGATGACGTATCGTTTATTTTGACTTTATTTGGTGCAGATAGTGATGTTCGACATATATCAATATCTGCAAATGGGAGTCGAGAAGATAACAAAACTACCGGTGCAATCGATATAAGTATCGATTATAACAGTAGTAATTTGCAACAATTCAATAGAGTGAAAACGATTCATGCGAATAATTTCGAGTGGAGCGAAGATGTGATACAAATGATCGATGCAGATTTTCATTCCAACTGGTTTGATATACTTGGTGATTTTAAGGTTGATGAAAACTTGTTATTTACACTTGAGGGAAGAATTAAAATTCTTATGCCATTTGACAAAATAAAATATATTTTTGTTAAAAAGCCGCAAATGACAAAAAGTGATGGTTATAGTATAAGTAAAGTTGGGCATTCAATAGACGAATTTGCTAAAAACTTGACAATAAACGACGTCGACCTCTCTCTTGACGAGAAGGGTAGTAGCAAAAACTCGCTACTTGATGTATTAATGAAGTGATTTTTAGTGTCGTGTTTATATGGTATATTGTATATGCGATGTGTGTTGTTTTTTTATCTTTTTACAATTATTTTTAGCTCCAGAAGTATTTGTGCTTTCGCTGATACTGGCACGAGTAATGCCGAAAAACAGATAGTCAAGAGTCAAAAAGATAGTGATATACCGGATTTTCCGCAGGAAGACCTTGAGAGGTATAATATGCTTTTTAATGACGGTTTTGCGAATACGGTAGATTCGATGTTTGAAGATGGGAAAGAGTGGGATATATTCGTCGATCAAACAACCTTGAACGAGATTAATAAACAATATATTGCCGGTAATGACGATATTATAACACAGATGGATGTTATTAAAGCGGAGAAGAAGACGAACTTTGATGGGAATATTATAGATAAAAACAACATAACAACTCATAGAACAAGAATTATGGCTTATTTAACACTCGATCAGATGTTGCTTGCGGATATATTCGGTTCTTCACCGGATGGATACTATATAAACGCAATAATTGGAGATTAATAACGAATTATTATGCAATGCAGTAAGTGGCAATCATCGATATTGATAAGAGTGAGAGATTATTCGCGTCGACCTAACAAGAATGTAGGATCGTGTATTTACTCGGAGAGTGGATTGCTTGTGCTTTTTGTGTTTTTTATCTGTTCATTTTGTATATATGCATCATATTCCAGTAGTGCAAAGGCTGAATTGTCATATAACTTCACTCAAGAAAAGTCTACAAACGGTATTAAGAAGTATATTTTTTTTCGTTCCTTCTTCTCGGGGAGGGAAGAGAATTCTTCAAAAAAAAAGACTCTAAATAAGATAACGACGAACAAAAACGACAGAACGAAATTTAGACAAAAAAAAGCTACAGCTCGAGTCAATAAAAAAAACGCAAACATTTCGGTAAATAAAAAAAGCACAGTTAACAATAGTTATACTATAACTGGTAGTTCCTCGAATATAAGTAAAGGAGATTTTTACGTTAAAAAAGGAGAAAAAATATTGTTCGGGGATAAAGAAAATGAAGTTAAATTAAATATCGGGGGTCTTGGAGAAGTTCAGTATTTCTATGTTGATCAGGCATATCCCTATAAACAAGATATTCTGCCAAATGGTTTGCCATATTCGCCGGCAACGATGCATAATTATTCAATATATAATAACAATAGTAACGTTATAAATATGCTCGGAAGACTCGATGTTAATCCGGAATTTATTCATTACGACAGCGACAAAAAAGATGGCATTGTAAAGAAAAGAAAAGTGTTTACAATTGGAGCTAAACTCTCTCAGCCATTTTATAATGCTTCGAAAAATACAGATCCGCGATTAGCACCACAGGAATACGTATATGCAAAAACGAATTTCTTTTCTTTTCAAATCGGTGCCGTCAATAGCTCTGTATCACGTATGCGTGTCGACCCGCAGAAGATAGCCAGTGGTGCTGGTGGTGTATATGGAACTTGGTGGCGTTATGTATCGTTGCCTGTCTTTAATACATCTGGGTTTGGACCGGCTGAGTTGAATGCCGTCACTCCTGTCTATATGCTGTATCCGACGCTTCCAAATGAAGCTGGTTTCACGACGCAACGTACATCGGCTGGGGAACCAATATCAAATGGCGAAGGTGTGCGTTATAGAGCGAACGGGCAAGGATACCCGACACAGGGTGCTTATAGCAACAAGGTTTCTTTCTATTTAAATAGAATAAAGGGATTCAGTGTTGGCGTTAGCTATTCTCCGTCTACCGCTTATACCGGATATGTAACGAAAGATTTAAATCAAAACACATCAACACTCGCGAACGTTACCGGCGGGTTTGTTAGAAACTACACTAGCGTTGATTATCGTAAACAATTCGATAGATACGGTCTCGGGATAGCGGCTTCCGTGACATACGAATATGGACAAATGACCCCAGTGAATATTACTGATTCAGGCAATAACGATAATACTACTAATGATGCAACGGCATCTGTTAACAATCCATACGATAGACACGATCTTAGTGCTATTGCCGTTGGAGCTCAGATTGTCTACAAAAATTATTCTATTGCCTATTCTTACGGCTACTGGGGAAACAGTATGATGAGAAAAAATTCAATTATAGAAGCTGGCAAAGAGGGTGCTAAATATCAAATAGAAAGTCCGCAAGGTGTATCGTATTATCATACAGCCGGATTTGGAGCAAATTACGGTCCAGTGCGTCTCGGTGTTACGTATATGAGAAGCTCTCTCGGTGGAAATAAACTTGACGTATGGTCGGTCGGGACAGATTATAAAATAATAAGCCTCAGAAGTCTAAAAGTTCAAACATATTTTGAATATGTTGGTTATATTTTCCATACACAAAACGTTCAAGTAACAAAAGGTGAAGATAGTAGTGTGCATAAGGCAGTTGGGAATAATGGCTATGTTATAACAGCTGGTATAAGAGTTATGTTTTAGTAGAAATAGTAATGGCGTCTGTTAAGATAAAGATTCCAGCGAAGCTAATTGTCAGCGGAGAACATTCTGTAATTTATAATAGCACAGCTATTGTATGTGCGATTGATTTATTCATGAGTATCGAAATAAAAGAGATAAAAGAGTCTCAAATTATAATAGTTGATCGCTACAACGATACTAATCGTAGTGAGAGTATTTTTTTGATAGAAAACAATCAGTCAGAGCAGTTAAACGTTGCAGGCAAATACGACGCAAGGATAAGTTCTGTATTAGATATTGTTAATATTTTTTATAAAAAAACTAGTGCAAAGAGAAGTGGTCTGAAAATCACTATTAGAAGTCGAATTCCAATAAATTTCGGTCTCGGTTCAAGTGCATCGTTGGTTAGCGGTATCGTCTTTGGACTAAGTGAATTACTAAGATTAAAAATTAAGTCAAATATTCTAATAGAAATTGCAACTGAGATTGAAAACATCTTTCATGGTAAAAGTAGTGGTATAGATATACAAGCGGTAGTTGGTGGCGGTGTTACGATTCTTGGTAAAGAGAGCGTTAATATCAAATCTGATAAAATAAGTTCTTTTTTTGAGAATATATGGATAATTGACACTGGACGTCCGTCGTTCACGACGAAAGACGTTGTAGACGATGTTGCGATAAATATTGGTCATTCTAACGATACGTGGAAACAATTCAAAAATACAACTGGGAAAATTGTCGATAGTATTGAAAAAAGTGATTACAAAGGATTTTATAAGCAGATAGCCTATAATCAATATTTACTAGAAATGATTAATAAAATGGAACATAAGGCTAATGTTTTAAAACAAGAGAATTTATAAACTCTTTGAAGGGAGAAAAAATTTACGCGAAAATCTGCGGTGCCGGCACGATTGCCTCGAAAGAGAAAACCTCAAATAATGGTATCATTGCTATTTTTCATCCGCTTACAAGACCGCAAACTAATATCTTGAAAAAAATGTGCCGAGAGAGACGTTTTAATCTTAAAATGGTGAAAATTGCTAAAAACGGAATATCAATGTCTACACATCGAACCAAGAGTAAGTGAGATTTTAGTTTAAATCGCATTCAATCGACTCGATGACACTTTGACGCCGTATGTTTACATTTAATATTTACTTATGACAAGTAGTGCGATTGTCGGATGCTGACAAAACGGTTATTAATTATGACGACGTTATATTAGTATGGTGCGTTATATCTAATTATGAAGGAGAAGATATGAAGAAGAAGATTATGCAAAAACGTGGGAATAAGAGCATGCAGGCACATCGAAGAGATTGTATGGTGCACATAGCAAGAGGTGTAAATGAGACGTGTGATTTCGGTATAAAAGTTTCCGCAAGTGGTAAATTAGTTTTGTGCGGAGAGCATGCCGTCATGCATGGGTATCCATGTATATCATTTGCTATCAATCAAAGGCTATATACGAAAATCAAATACAGAAAAGATGACAAAATAATAGTAAATTCCGATAAATTTGGTAGACTAGTTTTTTCATTACATGAAAAAGTAGTAGATATTGATATTAATAGTCATTGGGCGAGAAGTATATATTTCTTAGTTAATAGATTAGCAAGATCGGGTCTTGAAATTGATATAAAATCGGATATTGACGATTGTGGTTTTGGTTCTTCCGGGGCACTATTTTCTTGTGTGTGTTGCGGACTTTTGCTCTTGAATGCAAAGACAGATTATATTCTTTACGGCAAGACGAATTTTATAACAAATGAGTTAGCCGATGAGGCAATAAAAGCGGATGACTTTTTCAGCGATAGCAATCGTTTATGTAAAGATACGATCTGCAAAAAGAAAATACTAAATGAAAAACTATTCTCAGAGACGATAAAATTGTATAATTTATACAATAACGACAGGTTTGACGGGCAAAGAGCGACGTTCAAAAATATTAAGCCATCTGGCGTAGATATTGCAACAAGTATTTTCGGTGGACTCATATACTACAATCCAAAAACCAAGAGTGTCGACAATCTAAGTCATGAGTGGTTAGATGGGATAGGTATTGCCGTAATTTATACTGGTTACAAAACTTCGACAGAAACGACAATTAAAATTGCAAATGATGTTAAAAACTGTGATGAAATTTATAAAAAAATTAGCAATATAATTGATAACATAAAAGATAAAATAGTCGCCATATCTTGTGCGACGAAAATCTCAAAAAGAGCAGGAGATAAGATCGAGGAGATTGAAATATTACATCTTTTAAAAGAAAATCATTCTCTCCTGAGAAAACTTAATCTCACTAACGACGATATAGATCGTATTATTTCTTTTTGTGAACGTAGAAAAGTTTTTGCAAAAATTTCTGGCTCAGGTCTTGGAGACTGTGTGATTGCTTTTGACGCAAAAGACAAAATTGATAACATCGTATGCGATTTAAATAAAATCGAAATTGACGGTAACCGCAACCGCTATGACGGTGTATCAGATTCTAACACGTTTAATTGTTTTAGAGATAGTTGTTTTAGAAGACGTAAAATTATTGATATAGATATCGATGATTCCGGATTGGAATACTCTTTTTTAAAAAAAGAAAGAAAAGGAGAAAAAAAGGACGAGGAAGAAAGAGAGGTATTTTTTGATAACAAAAAAAACAGTAATCATAACAATGATCTTTGCGGTCGTTGCGTAGAGTATATTTGTAATAATAGCACACAGGACGAGAAACATCGAAAATTGACAAAACAGGATATTGTTAATTTAATTTGTAAAAAAGTCGGCAATGACGGGCGTCGAGACGACTCATTCGTGAAAAAAGAAAGCACAATACATTTTGCACCGACTAATATTGCAATAATTAAATACTGGGGGAAAAGAGATGAAGAATTAAAATTGCCGACGTCGTCAAGTCTTGCAATAACATCGACATATTTAGGAACTACGACAAGGATAGTGAAAAAAGGTTTTGATAGAAATCTCTTTAGAAAAGTAGGCACTAAGAATCTTTCAAAAGAAGTAGAGGAAGTGGACGGCAATATTGAAGTAGAACGATATATGTCATTTTCCGAGGATAAACGCGATGATGTTTATTTAAATGGTGAATTAGCATATGAGAAATTTACATCAAGAGTGGCTAATTTTTTAAATCTTTTTCGTAATGCCTTCCATATTGAAAATATATATTTCATAGTCGATACACACAATAATTTCCCTGTGGCAAGTGGTCTGGCATCATCAGCTAGCGGTTTTGGTGCCTTGACGCTTGCTATTAATGATATTTTTAATCTTAATCTCTCTCAGAGAGAATTGTCGATATTGGCACGTCTTGGGAGCGGAAGTGCGAGTCGATCTGTTGTTTGTCAAAATATAAACATTGCGACTAATAACAATATTTGTTTAAATATTGGCACTAGTTCTTTTTGTAAAAAATCTTACAAAAAACGATTTGTCATTTGGCATAAGGGAAAGTTGAAAAATGGAATGGATAGTTTCGCTGAATCGGTTTTTTTCGATAATTGTCGTGATAGACGCGAAGAACATAATATTGGAGAAAGATTCAAAATCAGTAATACAGATAATGGTTCAATTTCTAAAATTGTAGATGATTTAGAAGTAATTGTGCTAATATTATCTTCTTCGAAAAAGATAATATCTTCGACGGAAGCAATGAGTGTAACGATCGAAAAATCTAAACGATATAGATACTGGCTAAAACAAACTAAGAAGGATATTGTCGATATTTTTAATGTTAAAACATTTGCTGAATTTGGCGATATCGTAGAAAACAACTCATTGACTATGCATGAATCTATACGTGAAACTGGGATAAATTATTTCAACGATCGCACAACGAAAGCGATTCGTTTTGTTAAAAAATGCAGAAAGAACGGCTTGCAAGTTTATACCACAATAGACGCCGGTGCTAATGTCGTTCTTTTGTGCCAAAAATGGGACAAGAAAGAAATCGTTGATTTGCTATTGAGTAATAATATCGTCTCGAAGGATGAAATTTTAAGTTTTTAGTGGATAGAACGTCCACCAACTACTTCGTCGCTACTTATTATCGTTGTTTCTCCGTCATCTTCCCTGAGGGCCAATATGTGACCGTCGTCGGTTATGTCTTTAAACAAAACTTCCTTATTGTCTCTTAAAATCAAAATCTCGTTCAGCATAAAAGCATGTTTTTTCCATTTGTCTTTTATACAATTAAATCCGTATCGTTGTAGATTGAGTATATTATACTTCGTTCTTTGTAATATACTTTTTGCAAATTCAATAAGTTCAACTTTCTTACCAGTTTCTGATAGTATATCGGTAGCTAAAAAATGTTTTGTTTTATTTGGATGACTAACCAAATTACATCCAATGCCGATTATGAAATGTCCTTTGTAAATCTCGCATAGAATACCGCATATCTTCTTATATTCAAAGTTGTTCTTTGTTGAAATGCTTTTAATTAAAACATCATTCGGCCATTTTAGTAATACCTGTAAGCTATTATCAATTTCTGCTATTGTATCTAATATTGCTAAACTTGCACAAAACGGAAGCTGATTTAGCAATATATTTCCATTTTTCAATAATGTATCAATATGGAGTATAATAGAGACGCTCAAATTGTCCTTCGATGTTTCCCATCTAACATTTGGTTTTGTCGTTATTCCGTTAGTTTGAGTTCGAGATAATATTGCAGTTTCTATCACAATATTTTCTATATCAATCTGTCTTTTTGCCTCGATTTGCGTGCTATCAAGCACTGAAAAAATCTGCATTTTATTTTCTATATTTTCTTCATTTATAGATTGTGTCATCTTTATAGATTTACTTAGATTCACTTTCAGTTTTTATAAACAGTTTTTATAAATCCTTTTCCCATTCGCTATTTCTACTAATTTTAGAGTCTCAATATTTTCAAGCATATGACCCGTTTTGTGTAATATTGCGTCTATTTTTTTTTGTGCTAAGTATTTCGTCGGTTTGAGTAGAATGTATAACATATTTCTTATTTTGCTAATAGTTTTTGTTCCTACTTTCACATCATCTTTTTCTTCCTCTGCTTCTCTCTCTTTTTCTTCTGCTTTTTCTTCTACTTTTTGTGCAGTTTGCTTATTAAGCTCGATTTGATTATTGTTCTTTTCACTCAATTTGCAGTTTAGACTTCTTTCTCTAATCATAAAAGCATTCAATAGATTTTTGTATGTGTTATAATCGACCTCAATTCTATCATCTATCATTTCGTGATGTTTTTTGCAATTAACGTATTCTTTGTAATCTTTCAATACTTTGATAGAAAACATTTCACACTCAGCTCCTGAACCGTAGGAAAACATTGCAATGCTTTTATCCGTTAATCGTTCTTACTATTTTCGAGCAATGACAATAGACCCAGATATAGCGAGGCTGTATATATATTGCCAACGACGCTACCATATGCTTTTATGACGTTATTTTCATTTTTAATGAAATCAATATTAGCTAGTTTACAACATTTATCTAACATTTTTGCAAACGGCATGTGTGTTATTAAATAATCGAAATTATGTGAATTTTCACTATATAGGTTGCCATATAACTTAATTGCCTTTTGAAACATAGACAAATAGCACTTTATCGAGAAGTGTCCGTCATATACAGGACTTTGACTGAAAGAAGGACGATAAAAATCGTCTCTATTATCTGACAGAAAAATATCATCATCGTTGAACGTGCATATTTTTGGAGTGCTGGAAATAATCATAGCAATAGCACCACAACCTTGCGTTGCCTCGCCGGCGGTATCAACTCCATAGAATGCTATATCTGACATCAATACAAGAACTTTGCTATTATTGTTTGCTTGAATATGAGTTCTTGCAATATGCAACGCACCAGTTCCGCCATAACAAGCATGTTTGATATCAAGACATCGACATCTTTCCGGTAGATGTAGTAAGGCGTGCAATTCTATACTTGCAGACTTCGATTCGTCTATTCCGCTTTCCGTCGCGAACAGCACTAAGTCTATTTGTTGCTTTAAATCGTCTGTTATAAAGTCAGTCGTGGCGTTATACGCCATGCTAACTATGTCTTGACGAGGAGTTATAACTGACATTTTTACTTGTCCTAATCCATGTGTATATTTCTCGGCGTCTTCGTGCGTTTTCTCTGCCAAACTTGCTAAATTGAATACCGCCTTCGTTGTGTTGGCAATGACCTTGGCAATGGTCGTTTTACCCGTACCCGGGTTGCCCGAGAATACGAGGTGAAGCGTGATGTCTACCTGCTTCATTCCGCGTTCCTCGCGGAGCTTCATTATCTGCGCCAGATTGATGAGCGAGTTCACATCCTTCTTTACCTTCTCAAGACCGACGAGGGAATTCAGCTCTTCAAGCAGCTCCTCCAGAGTTCCGATCTCCTCCTCCGGCTCAGTCTCTGCCTTTACCTCTGCGTCGCTCTCAAATGAGACATCCAGTTTGGCTGCGCTTGCCATGCCGCCGGCATTACCGCCGTTTTTATTGTCTCCGTCTGCACGGTCCTTATTCTGCTCCTTCCACTCCTCGTCCTTATCCTCGTAGTATTTGCGGATAGTCTCAAGGATATTGGTGAGTGCCTCTGTCTCCCTCTCGACCACCTTGTCATCACATGCGATGAAATTGCGGCCGATCTCACCGAAGAACTGATACATTGCGGTACATGTAGCATCGCCGTGAGGAATGCCTCTCTGCAATCTGATATTGTCCGCATTGATGATTATCTTCATAAAGACAGGTACAGTTGTCTCAACACTGTCGATCTCTTTGTCGTTATCCACCATCCTGCGCAGATCCTTTACAGTGTAATCGCAGTCAAGATACTCGTTGATGAAGTTGACCTCCCTGTTGGAGAATTCTCCGTCTACGCATCCGAGAAATGACAGCAGTCTTACTGTCTCTGATTTGAAAATCTCGTATGTCGTCTTTCTGCTTGTAGGTACCAGCGCCTTTACTCCAAGTCCGCTGTCATCCAGACTGTCGCACAGCATCTTGATAGTTACCATCAAACTCTTATCTATCATTTCTTCTCCTTCTCGGCACCTGTCATGCCTTTGTCTTGTGCTTGCCGGCCTCTCCCACGGAGTGAAGAGCCAGCCTGTTCAGATTATCACTTGTTCCTATTATCCAGAGGATATCTCCCTCTTCTATTATCATGTTGGCATCCGGCATTGTCGTCGCATAGCCATTCCTCTCAAGTCCGAGTATCATGCAGTGGGCCTTCATGTTGATGCCGCTCTGCTTGATAGGCTTGCCGGCATAACTTTCGGTACCGCGCACCTTGAGTGCCAGACATGCCAGCGCATGTTCCTTATCCGGATAAGCCCCGTCCAGGAATTCCCTTAGCGTCCTGAGTTTCTTCAGCGCTCCTATGTTAAGTGTCTTGTAGAATGAACGCAGGGACTTCTTGTCACCGATAACATACACTTTATCTCCTGCGAGGATCTGAGTCCTTGCCGGCGGCATGACCGTATTCCTGCTTCCTCTTCTCAGCTTGACAACATATACCGACTGCTGTCCCCAACTCAGCTGTTCGATAGTCTTTCCCGCATAGCCTGCATCCTCAGGCACGAACCAGCTGAAAATACTGTAGTCCTCATCCAGCCAGTGCTGCTTCTCCAGTCCCCACTTCTCATCCATTGTCTTCTGGTTGAGGTTGGAGAGGAATCTTGCCTCCAGCTGCAGGTAATAGCTCGCAACGAAGTCCGTTTTGGACACGATGATTATCGCCGCGATTATGAATATCAGTACCGTCGCATGGTGAAGATGGTACATCGACCTGATCGGATAGTAAGCTATCAGGATCAGCAGTGCTATCTTGATAAGTATCATTACCAGCAGCGGCGGGCGGTTGGACAGCCTCTCTGTCCACAGCTTGGTGAAAGCCATGTTCCTGGTCGTCGACATGTAAGGTCGGAGGAAGACCGCTATGATCGCATACACGATGAAACAGATCACAACTCTTGACCAGTCATATCCGATAATGTTTTCCAGGTGAGGTTGCAGAAGTCGGCATCCCGCGAGTGCCGTAACGAACATGATGGATCCGTACAGGCTCACTCTTATCAGGAAATCCTTTATGACGGTACGCCATTCGCTGTCTTTTTCCTCTTCATCCTGGTCCTCTGAAGTATAGCTGTCCAGCTTGCGTCTCAGTCCTGCCGGGATCAGCTGCATTACGAACGCCGTTATCTCATCGGATTTCTTCATGAGTATTGGCGTGATTATTATCGTCAGTATGGATGATGCAACGATCACCGGATACAGATACTGATCCATGACGCCAAGTGCGATACCCATTCCGGCGATAATGAATGAGAATTCGCCGATAGGCGCCAGACTGATACCGCCCCTTATCGCAGTATCAAGATCCTGTCCGGAGAGCACCATTCCTATCGTAGCAAAGATCAGCTTTGCTATTACAGCAATTATTGCAATAGGGATTATGGATGTCCATCTGGCTGCGATCACCTGAGGATCGACCATCATTCCTACTGAGAGGAAGAATACCGTTCCAAAGAGGTCCTTGACGCCCTTTGTCACTCTCTCGACATCCTCGATATGCTTGGTGCCCGCAAAGAATGATCCTGCAAGGAATGCTCCCAGTTCCGAAGAAAAGCCGAGTGCATTGGCCAGCAGTGCCATCAGGAAACAGAATCCCAGCGAAAGAATGGTGAGCATCTCATCATTCATGTAATTCATTGCCTTATCCAGCAGAGTAGGAACGATATATATTCCCAGCACGAGCCAGATCGCCAGATAGCATATCATCAGTCCGAGTCTGATCAGAGTTCCCGATCCGCCCTGTCCCTGACCGACCGACATGGTCGTCAGAATGACCATCATGAAGACAGATATTATATCCTCCATGACAAGAGATCCCATGACCAGACCTGCGCACTTCTGATCCTCCATGCCCAGTTCGGTAAAACATTTCTGTATTACTACCGTTGAGCTTATGGACAGCATTGCTCCGAGGAAGATGCAGTCCATGGTCGTCATGCCGAGCAGTACACCGAAGAAGTATCCTATCACCAGTACTCCCGACATCTTGACGAGTGCCGAAACAAGCGCAGTACTTCCTATGTCTGCGATCTTATGAAAATCAAATTCCAGTCCGATGTGGAACAGAATGATTATTACTCCTATTTCGCTCAGTACTTCTATCGAAGCCTGGCTCTCTACATCCAGAAAATATTTAAAATTAGGTCCGATAAGAAAGCCCGCAACAATATAGCCCAGAATTGTAGGCAATTTGAGCTTCTTGAACACTATTGCAACTGCTGCCGCAACCGACAGCATGATTGCGAGATCTACTATAAGTCTTTCAATTTCCATATTGTGTTATTATATCACAAAATGCATGCAATGGACGATATCAGCCTCCTTTGATATGTCCTCTTTACCGGACATCGGCCCCGTGCTAAAGAAAAAACAGCTCCGGGAACGTTCCCCAAAGCTGTCCTGAATATCCTTATCGTGAATATCTTATATCCCGTATCTTTACCCTAAAAAAATGTACAGAAGAATTCCTCCGATGATCATGATCACAGGAGTCGCAATAAAGAAGGCGATTTTTAATCTGCCGCCTTTGCTCTGCATTACCTCTTCAAGTGTCGGGCCTGCCTCTACCTTTTCTGAATCGTTTACTATTGCCGTGGTGGCAGCTCTGCCTGCGTGCAGCATGGATCTCTCGACAGTTTTTTTCATTATGATCACTCCTCTCTGAATGATATTCTGCTTCCCTGAGAGCAGATATTGTCTTTGTTTTCTTAATATTTCAGGCTTTTACGTATTTTCTTCCAGCCGGGCATGAGTGCATCCATGTATGCATAGAACTCAGGTCCGTGGTTGGCGACTCTTGTGTGTACGAGTTCATGCACGATCACATAGTCAAGCTCTGCATCCGATCTTCCGGCAAGCATCAGACTGAGATTGATGTGATGCGTCCGGGTATTGCAGCTGCCCCAGCGGGTATGCATGTCTCTGACAGTCCAGCCGCTGCAGTGCAGCCCCGTCTGCTGCTCGATCGCCGGCAGCCGCACGGCGATACGCGCTTTCAGCGCGGCCCGGAGCCGCTCCTTCTCAGCATTGCTCTGCGGCTCCGGGTGAGCAGCAGCCCTTGCTCTCACGCGCGCCACATTCTGATCTATCCACGACCGCTTTGTCCTGACAAATCTTACGATCTCATGATCAGGAGTCAAATAAGGCGCGCTGATAACAACGCGCCCATCCGGCTCTTTAATTCGCATGTTTATTCTTTTTATCTTCTTGCGGCTGAGTTCGACCCTCAGTCCGTCTATATTGATAATTTCTGCCATCCGATCAGTAAACGACCTTTCCCATAGCCAGCTGAATGAGTTCTGATGCAAGTATTCCGGTCTTGTTTCTCTCGTCAAGAATAGGATTGACCTCGACCAGATCCATGCTGAGCAGTTTCCCCGACTCAGCCAGCATCTCCACAGCCAGAAATGCCTCTCTTGCTGTGATACCGTTGGCTACCGGAGTTCCGGTGCCCGGTGCATACTCCGGTGCAATGGCATCAACATCAAAGCTGAGATGAATGCCTACTGTTCCTTCACTCGCTATCCTGATAGCGTCCTTCATGACTTCATGCATTCCACGTCTGTCGACTATGTCTATTGGAAATACATTAAGGCCGGCTTCCTTCATTCTCGCCGCTTCCTCAGGGTCAAAATCATGACCTGCCACCTGAACACATTTATGCGGATCCACATAGAAA
>CALCWF010000019.1 GCA_937906355.1 uncultured Rickettsiales bacterium | reverse complement strand
ATAGCGAAGGAAACGATATCACCACAAATATAGGTAAGTTCGGTCCATACGTTCTATACAAAAGTAAGTTCTACTCATATAAAGCAAAGCCATATCACGACATAACACTCGATAGCGCAATGGAAGCAATCGCAAGTATGCAAAATAGAGCAAAAAAATATCAAAACAAGAACAAGACAAATAGTAGCATCAACAATAAAGAAAACGACGGCAATAGTAGCAACAACACTAAAAAAAGTGGTAGTAATAGTAAAAAAACAAGAAAAGTAAGTAAAAAATCTTCAAAAAAATAGTAGATAATAAATAAATTAATAATGGAAAATACATCTCAAAATGGTCGTGTATAGTATAACTATGCTTAATAATATTTTCCCTAAAATCGTCAACAAATCATCTGCAAAGAATAGGGCAGATAGGTATCACCTCGTGCAAAAAAGTGGAGGCAGTAATATCGCTAATGGCACTATTAATAGCATCATCAATAACACTATCGCATCATTCTTCGCATTCATTGTCGTAAATACAACAAATCCGCTGTCATCTATTCTATCCTCTAATAAAGCAACGGCGGAAGAGCTAACAATAAAGACGGCACAACAATACTATCTAGACGGTATATACGGCTACGTAGACAGAAACTACGTAACGTCGTCAGAACAATTCGAAGCACTATCTAAAAACTATCCATACTCCAAATATACGCACGACTCACTCATAATGGAGGCTTTCCTGAACTACATAAACGACGAACGAGAAAAAACTAATAACGCAATCGAGGCGTTCTACAAACTATTTCCGTCCGATAAATATACGCCATATATGATGTATCTAAACGCAATGTCATGCTATAAAGTAGTAAAAGACGAAATGCGAAGTCTTGATTCAATAACAGAAGCAATACAGCTATTTAAAGAGTTAATAGAAACATATCCAAATACAGACTACGCAAAAGACGCAGAACAAAAGATAAAATTCCTCGAAAAACTAAAACAACTCAACGATATATCCGTCGGAGAGTTCTACGAAGAAAGACTCGACTATATAGGAGCTATGAGAAGATATACAAATATGTTTAAAACATATGGAAACAATCTAAGTCCCGACATAGAAGAACGTGCTCTCTGTCGAGCGATGCGTCTATCAAAAACTCTAAAACTAGAAAAATGTAAAGACGGATACGAAAAACTACTGAGGAAAAAATACAAAAACTCGAAATGTCTAATTGAAAATAAAAATAACGCGTAAGACACGAAGTTATTAAAAAGAAACACCAAACCGTCAATAGTATGAATACAATAATAGACGCAATCAATATGTTTTTAGATAACGTGCTACTCGAACGTGGACTGTCTACTAATACCGTCGACGGATACAAAAACGATCTAATGGAGTTCTACGACTTTCTAAAAAGTAGAAAGAATAAAAATATAATCAAAAGTGCAGATCCACTAAACAATATAGATAAACAAATTATTCTAGACTACTACTCGCTACTCGATAAAAAACAATTCAGTAAGGCTACACTGCAAAGAAGATATTCTGCACTAAATCAGCTATTCAAATATCTCGTCAAACAAAGAAAAATAAAATCAAATCCCATGCTATCAGCAAGAAGACAAAAAAAAGAACTAAAACTACCAAAATTTCTAACTACGCAAGAGGTGTGTATCTTACTAAACAGTATAGATCCGGCAAAAAATCTACAAAGTCTAAGAAATAGACTCATCCTAGAAATGCTATACTCAACAGGTATGCGAGTAAGCGAGCTATGTAATCTAACACTAAAAACGGTGCATATAGATAAAGAAGAAATAGAGCATACAAGCAACAACAGCAACGATCGCGATAACAGCAGAGACTATAAATTTCTAACAATAAGAGGAAAAGGACAAAAAGACAGAATAGTCCCGCTACGTTCAAGTATAATACCGCTACTAAACGAGTATATATCTCTTACGGCAAAAAAAGGACAAAAATATCTATTCAGTTCGAATAGTAAAAATGAACGCATAGATAGAAGAACAATCCTAAATATAGTCAAACAAACAGCAATAATCGCCGGTCTCAAACCAGAAAATATCTCACCTCACGTAATGAGACACTCATTCGCAACACATCTTCTACAAAAAGGACTAGATATACGTGAAATTCAAGAACTTCTCGGACACGTAAGTATAAATACAACCGCAATCTATACAAAGATAGATAACAAAGGATCTCGTAGCGTTCTCGAAAAGTATCACCCTCTGTCATCAAAAAACGTTAAAGTATGATGCTATAATCGATATTAATTATTTTTCTCCTTTGCTCTAAGTAATAGAACGCTCTCTATTATATCATCAAGATTTCCGTCAAGAACGGAGTCCGCATTACCGACTTCGTAGTTGCTACGAAGATCTTTAACCATCTTATACGGATGTAAAACATAATTCCTAATCTGATTACCCCAGCTTATATCGCTCTTATTATCTTCCACGATCTGCCTCTCATTACTCTTCCTCTTCAACTCTATCTCGTATAACTTCGACTTCAACATCCTCATAGCATTCTCACGATTCTGTAACTGAGATCTCTGCGTCTGCGACGATACAACAACGCCACTAGGAATATGAGTTATCCTAACAGCTGACTCCGTCTTATT
>CALCWF010000018.1 GCA_937906355.1 uncultured Rickettsiales bacterium | reverse complement strand
AACGGAGAACTAATATCTGTTATAAAACTTGAGGGTTATTCCTTTCAAACGGCCGACGATGAAGATGTCGATTGTAAAAAAGCCCTCAGAAATAATTTGTTTAAAGGAATGGCAACGGACGGTCTATCGATATGTGTCCACATGATTAGGCGTAAATATTCAGCATTTCCAGAGGGAGAGTTTAACAATACATTCACAAAAATGTTAAACGATCAATGGAAAAGAAAACACGGTCCTGAGAAAACATTCATCAATGAATACTATCTAACAATAATAAAACAAAGTTCAAAAAAGACTGTATCATTCATAAAAATGATACTCGGAAAATTTCTACCAATGATAAATATAGAAAATAAAATTATGCAAGAGGCATATGCCGATCTATCAGAAACCAGAGATAGACTATTAAACGGCTTAATATCTTATAAACCAAAGCTTCTAGGAATGAGAAAAACAGAAGAAGGATGCTTTTCTGAGATATGCGAATTTCTAGGAAGAATAGCAAATGTATGCTACGAGCAACAAATGTTAGTTCCAAGAGGCAGTATTGCAAAATACATCAATACTCAAAGATTATATTTCGGACATAAAACAATAGAAATCTTTGGCGCCAACCATCATAAATTCGCCGGAATGATCAGCTTGAAAGAATACAGACCGGAAACCTATGCGGGTATTTTAGATGGTTTTCTAAGCATGCCGTCAGAGTTTATCATCACACAAACATACACCTTTACGGAAAGACAATCGGCAATATCAAAAATGCAATTACAACAAAGAAGATTGCAACAATCGGATGACGTTGCGGTTTCTCAGACAATGGAAATCAATAACGCACTCGATATGGCAATGAGTGGAATATTTGGATTCGGTCTACATCATCTGACAATTATGTGCGTAGCAGACGACCAAAAGGACTTAGACGATGTTTGTTCGCAAGCCGTCGTGCAGTTCTCGAATGTTGGGATTACCGCCGTACGCGAGAGTATAAACATGGAGCCATGCTTCTGGGCTCAATTTCCGGGTAATAACTCCTTTATAGTACGAAAATCAACAATAAATACACTCAATCTTGCAGGATTCGTCTCGTTTCATAATTTCCCTTGCGGAAAAATCAATGGAAATCACTGGGGAAACGCGGTAACAGTAATGGATACATCGTCCGGTACGCCTTATTTCTTCAACTTTCATACACGTGACGTCGGACATACAATGATAATTGGTCCAACGGGCGGCGGTAAAACATTGCTCTTAAACTTCCTCGCAGCACAGGCACAGAAATTTAAACCAAGACTTTTCTTTTTTGATAAAGATAGAGGTGCTGAATTATTCATTCGTGCAATAAATGGCAGTTATACAAGAATAGATTCCGGCTTGTGCTGTAATTTTAATCCTCTTTTCTTAGACGATACACCTGAAAATCGTAATTTTCTGATCGAATGGCTAACAATTCTCGTCTCAGTTCACGGAGAAGTCGTAGGTGCTGACGAGACGCAAATTCTAGCAAACGCCGTTGACGGCATCTATCGTCTACCAAAACACGAAAGATTGCTACGTAATTTAGCCCCATTCTTAGGTCTAGAAACTGGAAACAGTCTAGCTGTTCGTCTAAAAATGTGGCACTCAGACGGTTCAAAAGCCGGTATTTTCGATAACGATCATGATATGTTGGATTTCTCAACAAATCGTACTTTTGCTTTTGATATGGCAGAAATTATGAAAGATCCTATTGCACTAGCACCTGTAATGCTATATATATTCCATAAAATAAATCAATCACTGGATGGCTCTCCAACAATGATCGTCATGGACGAAGCCTGGGCGTTAATCGGCAATAAAGTATTCGCTCCGAAAATAAAAGACTGGCTAAAAGTAATGAGAAAACTGAACGCGTTCTGCGTATTCGCTACTCAATCCGTTGAAGATGCGGCAAAAAGTGATATTAGCGATACACTAGTTCAGCAAACAGCAACACAAATTTTCTTAGCTAATCTAAAGGCAACAAACGTATATCGAGACGTATTCATGCTATCTCAAAGAGAACTAGCACTCGTCAAAACAACAGATCCTTCGAGCCGTTTCTTCTTACTAAAACAAGATATAGATGGCGTCGTCGCAAGAATAAATATGACTGGCATGGAAGACATGGTAAACATATTGTCCGGTAGGCAAGAATTATGTCTTATGGTCGACCAAATTCGCAAGGAATATGGAGACGATAGTAATAAATGGCTTCCAATATTCTTTGAGAAATTGCATAATCTATGACACTCTAGACAGATTGTCGAAAATCACCTACTGTGCCTCAACTCGACATTAATTAGTCTTCTATAACGGCAATTATATCGCTCTCTTTCATAACAACAACCGTCTCGTCGTTCATTTTTATCTCAGTACCAGACCACTTTGTAAACAAAACCTTGTCGTTTTTTTTGACAACCGGCTTCACAAGATTGCCGTTATCATCGATCTTTCCTTCGCCAACCGCGATAACAATACCTTGAACTGGCTTCTCTTTCGCTGTATCTGGAATTATCAATCCACCGGAGGTCTTACTTTCATTATCTAATCTCCTAATCAAAACATAATCACGAATTGGCTTAATCTTCATATACACTTTTCAAAAACATCTACACTTTAATGAGATAAAAAAATTTATTTTTTTTCAAGAGTGCTAATTAAATTTTTTACTTACATCAAAATCAAGCAATCTCTCGAACTATTCGAACTATCTCATCAGTAAACCACCATTAACCGACAATGTCTCGCCAGTTATATAACTAGCCATATCGGACGATAAAAATAAGCACGCATTCGCAACGTCTATTGGTTGTCCATACTTCTTCATAGGTATTTTATCCGCTATCGCTTTACGTGCCTCCTCAGTCATCTTCATCGTCATTGGTGTCTCTATAAAGCCGGGAGCAATACAATTTGCAGTTATACCGCGAGACGCATACTCTTGTGCGAAACACTTCGTCATAGAGGCCAAACCTCCCTTACTCGCAGAGTAATTTGCTTGACCAACGTTGCCGGTAAGACCAACAACGGAGACCATATTAATGATCCTCCCATATCGTCTTTTCATCATTATCTTCGCACACTCACGTGATAAAACAAAATTTGCCGTCAAATTAATATCTATAACCTTCTGCCATTGGTCGTCAGTCATCCTCAAAGTCAACGTATCAATATTTACTCCGGCATTTCCAATCAAAACGTCAACGCCACCCATTTGATCGTTTGCAGTTTTGACTAAATCAACAATACTATCTCTATTCGATAAATCACACACACTATATGCTATCTTAGCGTCTAATTTTATTTTCTTTAACTCATCACTCAGTTCTGCCAGTAAAGATTCCGACGTATCTGTGATGAATAATTCTGCATCATTCTTGACAAAAAGTTCACATACAGCTCTCCCAATTCCACCTGTCGCACCGGTCAACAAAACCTTCTTTCCTTTCAGCATATCAAGTGCTAATCATTTACAATTTTTTTATTTTGCAATTATTTAGTTGCATCGACGATTAAAATTTGTTATAATATAGATGTTTACTGCTTTTCGTCTCAATAGAAAATTAGTAAACATTGTTGTTTTAGTTTTATATGTTTTATATGCAAAGTAAAGGTTCTGCCCAAAAAGAGAATGTCTGGATTGAAATGGTCGAGCTTTTGAAAAAAGATACGAACGATGTAGCAAATAATGAAGCAAATAATGCAACGGTCAATAATAACAACGTTATCAAAGATAATGAATATAACAAAAATGAATTAGTCAATAAAGACGAACAAAACGAACAAGTTGAAAAGAAATTAGAAAAGATTGTCGTTAATAACAAAAAAGAAGAGAAGGAAAATTTTGAAAATGAAAAAGATTTTGATAAAAATCAGATAAATATAAACAGTATAAATTTTATAAACGACATCTCCAACGACAATGAGAATAATATAAACAGCATTACAGAAGAAGACGCAAAAAAAGATGTAAAAGATGAAAATCCAAACAAGATAATCGAGAATGACGAACAAGAAAATGAATCGTCATCAATCGTCAAAAACAAAGAAGAAAAGTTCGCCAGCTTCGAGGAAAAGGAAAAGTTCTTCATTACTGTACTAATGTCAAATCTACCTTGTCTTAAAGAATACGCCGATGGTTTCAGAAATATAAAAAAGCATTATGACGAATCTAACAAAAGTAATTTTTGTTATCACTACTACATATCAGATGTAGTCGCATCAAGCAAGTGCAGAAGCCAAACGGACAATAAAAATGCGACTCTTATCAAAGGTAATTTCATGGTCACAACGGAATGTTTATTAAACGGGCTCGTAGCATTCAACAAGCGATATAACGAAATAGCAACTGAAAGAAATCTAGCGAAAATCAAAGAGACAGTAGAAACAAAACAAGATATAATCAATTCACTCAATGCCCTTTTGGAAATGATGTATAAAAGAACAAAAGACAACAATGGTATAATTTCCTTAAACGAAGTTGTTAAATACTTATGCACTCGTTTGTACAACGCAGGTAAAAAAGTAGATAAAGAGATAGATAAAAAGTATAAAGTCGAGCTTGATAATAGTGAACTCGTTCAGTTTATCAATTGTGAACCCGTCACGCTCAAATCCATCTGCATCGCAGAACCATGCCTCAAAGATATAAGACATAGGTGGACAGATGGATATAGATTGAAATGCCCAATTCCACTAGGTGAACAAGAAAAAATGGTAGGTAGGCGGCAATTACCAAATTACTATAAAGATGAAAACGTTTTAACAGTATGCGATAAACAAAAAGAGTTTTCGGCCGCGGCCTTGGCGTTTGTTAAAGGCAACGAGAATTATTGTCCTATATGTGCCATGAATTTGCATACATGCAATTCAAACACACATGAAGATGTCGATGAATATCATGCAGAAGGAATTGAAAGCACAAAGAAAAGAATTCAAGAAAAAAAAAATAAAGAACCAAAAATAGTAAAAGCATATAATGCTCTCGATGAGTGGTCACAACAAGCGATCGATGATAGACTTTTGAATCTTAACCGTGAGAGCAAATTGCAGATAAAAAATGCTATAAACTATGTATATAAGGTGTTAGAAATGGACAAAAAAGTAAAGACTATAATGACAGACGAAGCTAATAAGGATCTATCGACTCTCACAGAACATATAAGCAAAAAACACAAAAATGGTTATTAATCGTCGACTCATTTTGATGAGTTTCGTTTTATTGTATCAGTTTTATTGTAAAATGCATTTCGTTGTTTTGTCTGTCAAGAAAAAAATTATTATTTATTTTATTAAAGTAAAATCAAGCATTTTCAGCTATCAAATGCGAAAGTGCTTAGTTATAATGCGTATTTTTATCAATTTGACATTTAAAAAATAGTTTGATTTAAAATTCTTCCCCGTAAGGATTTTATCCTTACTATTTTTTATATTTGTTGTTTTTATGGAAACGAACGGAAAGAAAAATGCTTTTTTTACAACTTTCACAGACGAACAATTAAAGTTAAAACTGAATTTTATAAAAAATTATATAAACAAACAAAATAATGCAGCCGATGGATCGCAAGTAGACGCTAATGCGAATATAACAAATAAGAACCTACATACGCTAGAATACGAAATACACAAAGATCTGAATATTCAAATAAATCGTGCATTAATAAGTAGTAAAATATCTGAATTGTATGGCGAGAAAATGGCAAAAGAGTATATTCGTCAAATCAACGAGCACGAGATCTACGTCCACGATGAGACGAGTCTGAAACCGTATTGCGTAAGTATAACCATGTATCCCTTCCTTTTGGATGGGCTTTATACATTGGGAGGGGGTAGCAGTGCACCGAAGCATCTGTCAAGTTTTTGTGGGGGATTCATTAACTTGATGTTGGCCGTTTCGAGTCAATTTGCCGGTGCAGTTGCTACTGTCGAATTTTTGATGTACTTTGACTATTTTGCTCGTAAAACGTATGGAGATGATTATTTGATCACAAATACAAAAGATATAGATGCAAGCTTTCAGCACGTCGTTTATACAATAAATCAACCATCTGTCTCTCGTGGATATCAATCTATATTTTGGAATATCTCAATATACGATCGTCCATATTTCGAAGCAATGTTTAGCGAATTTTGTTTCCCAGACGGGCAAAAACCAAACTATGAGAGTCTTAAAAAACTACAAAAGTATTTCATGAAATGGTTCAACAAAGAACGCACAACGGCACTACTTACATACCCGGTCATAACTGCCGCATGTTTGACGAAAGATAAAGATCTCGTTGATAAGGATTTTGAAGATTTTATAACAAAGGAGTACTCAGAAGGAAACGCTTTCTTCACTTTCATGAGCGACAATGCAAGTGCCCTGTCCTCATGTTGTAGGCTTAAAAACAATATAGAAGATCAAAGAAATGAGTTTAGTTACACTCTCGGTGCTGGCGGTGTTAGCACGGGTTCTTTAAACGTTATTACAATAAACTTAAATCGTGTCGTTCAAAAAGATCTAGATATCAAGGAAATAGTTCAAAAAGTCCATAAGTATCAAATCGCAACGCGTAAACTGATGGAACAGTACCTACAAGCCGGTCTCATGCCAGCCTATAACGCAGGATACATATCAATGGATAAACAGTATCTAACAATCGGCATAAACGGAATGGTCGAGGCGGCAGAAAGTCTCGGTATGGAAATAAATCTAAACGATAAATATATGGATTTTGTCGAAAATATATTAAAAACAATTAGTGATGAAAATAAAATCGCCTCGAAAGCAACTGGCTATAGATTCAATACAGAGTTCGTTCCCGCTGAGAATCTTGGAGTTAAAAATGCCCATTGGGACAAGGAAGACGGATTTAAAGCATCACGTGATTGCTATAACTCTTATTTATATAAGGTAGAAGACGACGAGGTTGGCATTCTTGATAAATTCCAAATGCACGGAAAGAGATTCATGCAGTATCTAGACGGAGGTTCCGCCTATCATTGTAACTTGCAAGAATATCCTACGCAAGAAGGCTTCAGAAAGCTATTAAAAGTCGCCGCATCGGAAGGTTGTGAGTATTTTTGTTTTAACGTTCGTGTGACATGTTGTGATGATTGTGGCTATATAGATAAACGTACCTTGACGGAATGTTCTAAGTGTCATTCGAAAAATATCTGTTATGCAACACGTATTATTGGATATCTGCAAAAGATCAGTGCTTTCAGCAAGGAACGTCGCGACGAACATGAACGTCGTATGTATTCGAAATATTCTGCTAAAACAGACGATGATGCAAATACGTCATGCGACGATGTTTTTGCACACAAAACGTTGCAACTATAATCTAAGATTAGATTAATAAATTAATAATATGGATAATCGTGGTTTCCTTAGTAAAAAATTGCGTCAATAACGTACTATTTTATGTAAAATTTTTATAAACACTAACAGTTATACTAATATGTATATGGTCGTTGTTTTAACCATTTTACCTACTAATTAGTAGGCATTTGACAATATAGTCTGCTTAAAAATAGACGTTAATCAATCATAAATAGCATGATGCACGGCAAAAAAAGCTTGCAATTAGTATTTTCGTCAGATAATATGATACGTTGTTTTATATTTTTCTTATGAAAGTAGTTACAAAAGTAGAGTTGGTTGACTCTGTTGCTAAAGACGTTAAAGCTCCTAAGACGGTAGTTACTGACGTGGTAAATGGGTTTTTGGATGCTATTACGTGTAATCTTGGCGAAGGCAATAAAGTTACTTTGACTGGTTATCTTTCTTTGGCAACTGTAAAAAGAAAAGAAAGAATGGGTTTCGATCCACGTAATAAGAAAAAGATTAAAATTCCTGCGAAGGAAGTTACAAAAGCAAAACTCGGTAACAAGTGGAAGAATCCAGAAAAAAAGTGTTGTAAGAAAAAGTCAAAATAATTTCTTTAATAGAAATTATTTAACTTTTTATTAACACTAATTTGTTAATGGTCGCCCTACACACTTCGGTGTGTAGGGTTTTTTATTTTCTACGTTTTAACAATTTGATACTATTCTTGCTTTCTCTTATTTTCGGCATTTTTCGATAAAAGTGCAATCTTTCTAAGATTTCTAACTTTGATGGAAGCGATTCGTCCAATCTTCGAGCGACTTACCGTTGTTTAATATTCTATAAAACCTTTGATTCGTGCCTTTCTTATTAAGACCACCTTTCTCTTCTATATATCTCCCAACTTTTATATAATCTAAAACCGATAATAGTTCCTTCTTACTTAGCTTAATCTCTTCAAGCATCAGTCCTGTATATAAACATACAGATAAGCCATGTTTTTTGACGATAGATATAAGCTCTAAAAGCCTTTCTAACTGCCATTCGCCACCATAGAACAAAACACAAGAAATATACTTATTCTTTGCAATTAATTCTTCTAGTAGCTCATCGGTCAATAATACTCCAAATCTCGGGTTCCACGTAAAGGCATTATGACAATTTTTACATCTAAGCGGACAGCCAGACAGCGAAATTGCCAACGCTATTTCGTCTAATACGTCCTGCGTTGTGATCACATGACCACCTGTATACAAAACTTGCTTTGTCGACATAACCAACATTTATTAAGTTATCAATAATTCGGCTCGCCGAAGTGCACTCGATGCGATTCGAACGCATGACCTACGGCTTAGAAGGCAGTTGCTCTATCCAGCTGAGCTACGAGTGCAACAAACTAAAAGTGAAAATGTTTTTTTTAAAAACAAGTAATATTGAGTATCTAACATTAAATATTAGACAAAACATGCAATTCTATTTTACGGTCTTCTTGGCATGTAGACGCTTTCAAAACAAAACAGTATCAATATCTATAATACGACCAAAACAACAAACAACCTTGTCTATATGTTTCTAAACGCCGTTAACGCATTTATTTGCATAAAAATTAAACTAAGTATTGCTATTTATCTAAACTTATTCCTCGTTTCAATGAATTATTCAAATATGGCAAACGTTATTTTTGAAATTTTCAGCGAAGAAATACCAGCGACTTTACAGAAAAGTATTCTCACAAATTATAATGATTTTATTCGCAAGGAACTTAAAAAGCTAAAAATTAACGCAAAAAATGACAGCATAGTTATCGGTATAACGCCAAATAGAATCGTCCTAAAAATGATAGAAATCGATATAACAACTCAACTAACGACAGAATTAATCAATAAAATACTTAAAGACTTCTCGGGTCTATTTCCTAGAACAATGTGTTTCCCACAAATGTCGATTAGATGGCTAAGACCAATTCGCAATATTTTTGCATGTGTCGACAACAATGTAATCATCGATGATTTTTACGGTCTACGTTCGAAAAACGGAATTTACGTAGATAAATTTCTATTCAAAAAATGTGAGTCATTTGAAAAGTATATATCAATTTTAGATAAAGCAGGCGTCGAGGTCGACTACAATAAAAGATTGGAGTTTATCAAAAATGAAATATATAACTTCTACATCAAAAGTAGTAAAAACGAATGCAATAAAGAAGAATTTTGGTTATTTCAAAAAACGCTCGGCTCTGCTGACAAAAATAAACTCGCAGAAGAAATAGCAGGTATGAGTGAACGTTGCGTCAAGCCAATAGAATGCATTCTCGACGATCGCTTCAACGTCTTGCCGTTCGAACTAATAGAGTTAGTTCTTCGCGAAAATCAAAGATATATAGTATTTGAAATACTACAAAACAACGTAGTAAGTAAAAAAGTGAATCAAAATAATATTTCAAAAAATGATAATACCGAAAACAAAGATAATAGCAAAAGTAAAGATAGTAGTAAAAGCAAAAAAGAAATACAATTTCTAATTTTTGGAGACAAAAACAACGACAATATTAAAAGGGGACACTGGAAAGTCATCAATGCACGTCTCGACGATGCATTGTTTTACTGGCAAAAAGATGAGCAGTATAATAACAGCACACAAAACAATAAAGCAATTTTGAAGTTAAAAAACGAACTATCTAATCGAATATTTGTCGACAACATATCGTGGGAAGAGTATTTGACAAGACAGGAATCTGTCGTGGCACGAGTCCTGAACACATCTACGTTCGATAAAGCAAAAAACAAAGAAAAAAACTCAATCAATAATCTAATTAATGAAGTTAAAGAATTGATCTGGAAAACAAAATTAGATTTGTCAACAGGCGTCGTTTGTGAATTTCCGGAATTACAGGGAATAATCGGAGAATACTATTTCGGCTATCAGTTCAATCCGTATGTAATCAATGAAAAGCAAATCTTGTCCTTTGAAGAAGACAATGCGAGTATTTTATACTACTATCTAATAGATAGAGCAACATACATAAATGTTATGTTCGAACAAAATAAACAACCAACAAGCAGTGGCGATAAGTACAAAATTAAAGCAAGAATGGACGATATAGTTATATTATTACAGCATCCAATTATATGTAAAAACCTTATTAAGGTCCTGAATCTGATGTCTAGCAACAAGGAAATATACAAATTGCTAATCAAACGTTATCAAAAATATATAGAAGACAAATTTGCAAATGTGAAAAATATCAAACAATTTGCAGAAATTTATACAAAAAACCTCGCAAAACTAGCAACAAGATCTGTTAAAAGCACAATCGATGCAATCGTCCATTTTCAAGATGAAAAATATATAGAATATGTAAAAATATATAAAAGAATACACGGATACACCGAAAACCTGCAATTCATCGAAAATGAGCAAATCATCAAACGCGTCAAAGAAATTGACAAAGAAATCTTAAAAAAAGAGGAGATAGGTTCGTTAGATACATCTAGTATAAATGAATATCTAGATAATCATAAAATCAGTGAAGACGAAACGACAAAAAAGGCATTAAAATGGATCGAGGTAAAATATTTCGAGCAATATTTACAATCTGAATTCTTGGAAATTATCTAGCTCTTTTAACCAGACATGGTTAAAGCATTTTTCCTTTATATTTTGAAAATAAAATTGTAATTTATTAACATCGTCCTGAACTCAATTAGTTGTTTTGTTAGATGTGATCGTGTAATATAGTTCTTTATGAAACTAACGGCATGTAGTATTTCAAAAAATTATGGCAAACGAGTCGCCTTAGTAGATTTTAATATCAAAGTAGAACAAGGCGAGATCGTCGCACTACTGGGACCAAACGGTGCCGGCAAAACAACATCGTTCTATATAATCACTGGTATAATACCTGCAACAACTGGCACGATAAAACTAGACGATGTAGATATAACGCATTTTCCGTTATACATGCGTGCAAGACTAGGTATTGGTTATCTACAACAAGAGGCGTCAATTTTCGGGAAAATGACAGTCGAAGAAAACCTTCTCGTTCCCTTAGAAGAAAAATATAAAAACGACAAAGATATGATAAAAAAAAAGATGGAATATTTACTAGATAAATTTCATATACAACATATACGTAAAAGTCTAGGTTCTGTACTTTCCGGCGGTGAAAGAAGAAGAGTCGAAGTAGCACGTATATTGGCAATCAAACCGTCGTTTCTATTACTCGACGAGCCATTTGCTGGTGTCGACCCGATAGCTGTAAACGATATAAAAAATCTAATTTTATCCCTAAAAAAGAACAATATTGGTATAATAATAAACGACCACAATGTTCGAGAAACACTCGCAATTGTCGATCGTGCGTATATTCTATATAATGGAAAAATAATTTGCGAAGGTGAACCGGATGCGATTGTAAAAAATGATATCGTAAAAAACGTATATCTTGGTAAGAATTTTTAGATAAAGATTAATAGAACACTTTAAGAAAATAAAAAATTAACTAATTATGTCATAAAAGTATGATAAAGAGAAACAAATTAAAATCTGCCGATAATCATCATCTCAAAAATGCTCGCAACAAAGAACATCGCAATAGTCGCTCTAAAAAGAGTGATCATTACTATGGTAATAGTCGTTATAAGAGCAACAATTTCAATAAAAAGAAAAATGTCATTAATGGCAAATCGCGTAGTAATAACAAAAATTGTTTTACCGGCAAGAGCCGTCATAACAATAAAGATAATATCATAAATCCACTAAATTATAATACAAAAAACGAGCACCTCCGTCATCAATTTGACTGCAATGTTAAAAATAACGACTTTTACAAAAAAAACGTCGAAAATTTTGTTGATACAAGTAAAAATAAAATAAGCATAAATAAAAGCAAAGATAAAGAACAAACTGAAATTATCTATGGCAGAAACGCCTGTTGTGGATGCTTCGATAGTTTTGAACGTAGCAAGATAAATGGCTTTCATTGTCGAAAAATTTATAGTATTTATATATTACAAAGCAAATTCGACGAATATTATAAATTATGTCCGCAAGAAATAAGACCATTAATTCAAAAATGTAATTCTCATGACATGTTTGTCGTAACCCACGAAAACGATAAACATCAAGGAGTAGCAATTAAAGTTTCAAAATACAGATTCGCCGACATAGAGACCGTCATAGATATGATGGCAAAAAACGATCGTAAAAATAGTGAGCCTAACAATGAGACCAATATATGCAATCAAAATAACGAAAATGAAAAACACAATAGATATAACAATCTTTGCAAAAAAGATAATAAAAAAAAGAAAAATATAGATGAAATCGATGACAAAAAAATAGACAATAACAAACAAAAGAAAGAAAAAAATAACAACTCAGATACAGAGATCAATGAAAAACAACTAATCCAAGATAAAAAAACATCGTCTATATTCCTATTAGATCACGTTCAAGATCCTCATAACGTCGGAAATATAATTCGATCTGCATTTTGTTTCAACATTGATGCTATAATCTTGACAGAAAGAAATGCCTGTGGTATAACGCCCGCCGTCGTTCGCTCATCGGCCGGATATTCAGAGCGTTCTCTGATATGCAGAGTAAATAATACCGTCGAGGCACTCAAAAAACTGAAAGAAGCCGGTTATTTAATAGTCGGTTTTGACTCAAAAATCAATACAAAAGATACATTGGAAGACATAGTAAATAAATATAATAAATGCGTCTTTATCTTTGGCTCTGAGGGCGATGGAATGAAAAATCTGACAAAGAAGTATTGTGATATCCTAATCAAATTGCCAATGAATCCAAATGCAGAGAGTTTAAACGTCGCAAATACCGCAACAATCACGGGCTGGGAAGTAATGAAACATAATTACAAAAACAAATAAACATCAAAACGTTGTTAATTCTTGTATCGCTAAAACGTAATCTTATATCATCGAGTAAATATCAAACGACCGGTCAAAACAATCAATCTACGTCGCCATCACCATCTTATCGCTCTACGTCATTAAACCAATGCTGAGAATTATGATAGTATTCAATTTATTTAAATTTAGGCTATTTTTTCAACTCGGTCTTCTTTTTTTCTATTTTATTCTTTCCCAAAATCATACAAACAAAGCCTAAGGCAATCACAACGCTCCCGAGTATTTGATTCTTCGTTGTAGCTTCTTCGAGAAGCAATGAAGATAAAATTATAGAATATATCATCTTCGAAAACTCCATTGGTTGCAAAGTTAACACAGTGCAATACTTATGTGCTCTGAATATCAATATATACTCAAAACAATATAACAATCCAGCACAGCTTAAAATAAGAAAAACAATAGGAGGAACATATACAAATTGCCAACAAAATAGCAAAGAGAATAAAAACATTATCGTATTTGCATAAAAAACGAGCGTCGATGTATTGAAGCACATTGCTAACTTTCCGTTCAAAGTAACCGTAACACCCCTGAGTAAAACGAATATAGTCAACATCACATACGCACTCATCTCGGACTTGTTCTCAAAACCGGTAGAACCCTTGATGATGATAGAACCTAAAATACAAACTATAAACGCTATCCATATCATTTTCGATCCTCTTTCCTTCAGGAAAATCATGGCAAATATAGTCGCGACAACCGGAACCAAGAACTGAATACTTATACTTGCATTAACCGGCATCTTCACTAATGAACTATATAACAACCATAAAGTGCATGTATAAAGTGCATTCCTTACGAAATTCAATTTTAGTGCCTTTTTATCGAAAAAATTAAACTTCATTTTTATCATGAACGGAAGCATTAATAAAACTATCGCACCTTGACGAATCGCAACGACCTCCCACGACGGAACGTTATACTCAACCATCGTTTTTTTTATAAAAACACTAATGCATACAGAAAAAAACATTGCTATCGTATAATATATACAGCCAATAGCTATCTTGTTCAACTTTTTCTCCGATTTTCTTTTTAACTTCGCCATAAGCACATTTACAACTGACAATATAATTTCTAAAAATCAATTGTTAATTAATCAACTTCATCACTACTATTTAGTAGTAATTTAAAGTTTCTATCGTTTCTTCCCGTTCAAACTTTGAAGAAAATCATTATTCTTTGTGCTGATAATCATCGATTGTCCAGAAAGAGACTTTTTGTAGACCTGCATAGTTCGATAAAACTCATAAAAGTCCGGATCTTTGGAAAAAGCAGTGGTATATATACGCGTCGCCGTTGCATCGGCCTTACCTAATATATTATTTGCCTCCATTTGTGCTTCCGATCTTATCCTTTTAACCTCTCTATCAGCTGACGCCATTATCACAGTAGCCTCTTCTTTTCCCTGCGATCTCAACTCTTGTGCCTCCTTCTCTCTCTCTGTCCTCATCCTTTTGAAAATTGCATTACTATTTTCAACTGGTAAATCAGCTCTTATTATACGAACATCTACAATCTCAATGCCAAAATTCTTCGTCTGCTCGGCAAGCAAACTCTGTATATCTTCCATCATTTGCCCCCTTTGCGTCGTCAAAAACGACGATAACGGATTTGTAGCAACAACTTGTCGCATCACAGAATCTAACATCGATGAAATGCGCACATTAGCACCTTGTCCGTTTCTCAATGCTTCGTAAAACTTTTTTGTATCGATGATTTTATATTTTGCATATGCATCGACAATCAATCTTTTCTGATCGCTAGCTATAACCTCCTTTGCGGGAGAATAAACTTGTAAAATTCTCTTATCAAACGAGATAACCCTGTCGATCAAAGGCACTCTAATATATGGACCGGCAGAATCAATCTGACGAACCACCTTACCGAAGCGAACAATAAAAACCGTCTCTACTTCGCGGACTATGAATAAACTAAAAATACAAAATAATACTGCAATTACTAGACAAAGCCATTTCGGAGTTATCTTGAATGAAGAGTCATTAGAATTTCCCGAAAAACAATCAACCATAGCCAGCAAACATAACAAAACCGTTTCGATATTAAAATACGAACAACAAATCAATCCACTAAATCAATCAAATCTCTTTCTTCGTCTCTTGTCTTTTCTTCTCTCCTTTTGTTATCTCAATCCTTCATACATTCCTCTAACAATCATCATTTATTGTCATCATCATCGCTATCTGTACTCTCAACGTCTCTTGTTTTCTCCCTGTAAAACGCCAAGTTCTTTGAGCGATCTCTGTGTTGCAACTTTCTTAACGCTTTTGCTTCAATTTGTCTTACACGCTCACGTGTGACGCCATACATTTTCCCTATTTCTTCAAGTGTAAAACCAGCACAATTAATACCAAATCTTTGTCTCAGTATACGTTCCTCTCTTGGTGTTAACAACGATAAAGCATTCGAGGTAAGCTCTTTCAGGTCAACGCACTCCATTGCACGTATTGGCGATATTCTATTCCCGTCGATAAAGTCACCAATAACGCTATCGCCATCGCCACACGGCTGCTCCAAACTAACTGGATCGCTAACAATCCTTTTGATTTTTCTAATTTTGTCAATCGGCATCGCTAGCTTGTTTGAAAGTTCTTGAAGAGTAGGTTCGCGTCCTCTTTCTTTTGTTATATCACGAACGGTTCTATTGACCTTGTTGACCATCTCAATCATATGAACCGGAATACGAACGGAACGAGCATTGTCGGCTATCGCACGCACTATGACCTGTTTTATCCACCACGTCGCATACGTAGAAAACTTAAAGCCACGTCTATACTCAAATTTATCAACGGCTTTAATTAAACCAATATTACCTTCCTGAATCAAATCTAGAAAAGACACACCCCTATTCGTATATCGCTTAGCTATTGAAATCACAAGACGTAAATTTGCCTCTATCATTTTCTTCTTTTCTTGTTTGACTAGTCTATCGTTCTTCTGAACGCTACGAACTATCTCCTTAAACTTATCAAGATCCATCAAAACTTGCTTTTTCACTATCGAATTAATTTCAGTCCTTATCGAAACAAACGCCTCTCTATTTTGGCTAAACAATTTCTGCCAAGCAACACCCTTCTTCATTGTAGCGAGTCTGTCTACGTCAATATTAATCAAGTCTCCTTTCTTATAGGAATCATAAAACTCTTTACGATCAAGACCACAGCTTTCCGCCAAATCAAACAGACTTTTCTCTCTCTCCATGATAAGCTGATTAGTATCATAGACCTTCTTTAAGATACCATCTACAACATTTTGATTAAAGCTTATCTTAGACACCTCGTCTATCAGAGATAGAAAAACCTCTTCCTTTTGGATTTCGGTTTTCACGTTATTACCATTACAGACTCTATAAAAGCTCAACAACTTCAAACAGATATCAGATATATTCTTTAAATTCTCTAAGACCTTTGGTCTTAAAACCTTCTCCATAGCAACAAAAGATATCTGTCCGTCGTTCCCTATGTCTAAAACATCATCGTAATCATCAATTTCATTATTATCACTCTCCAGATCGTCGCTCATTTTATCACGAAAGTTATCAAGTTTCGACTGCAATATGCTTTGATAATTTGCTCTCTTCTCATTACTCGTCATCCTCGAGTTATTCTTACTTTCCTCGTCGACACGTTCAATCGCACTCTCTTTCGAGTATAACGCATCCATATCTACAATTTCTCGTAGTAACGTCGTCTCGTTAACAAAGTCATCATAAAGCACGATGAACGAATTCATCGCTATCGGTGTTTTACACAAATCGTTCAAAATATTTCGCTTGCCAATCTCGATACCACGGGCAATACCGATCTCTTCTTCTCTCGTTAGAATATCTTTCGTCCCCATCTTACGCATGTAAATATTAATCGGATCGTCTATAAGCCCTTCGTCATCTTCCTTAAATTTTGGTTTAACAATCAACTTACCTTCCTCGTCTTCCGTGTATTCGTCTCCCCGATCTTCATTCTTCGACGACTCATTCGCCTCATCGTCGTCTCCGTCAGGTTCATCTTCAGATCTGACATTTATCCCTCTATCGTCAAAAATCGCCAACACATCGTCTATAATATCATCATTGATGCCCTTTGGTAAAAAGTCGTTAAGTTCAACGTATGTTATATAACCATTCTTCTCTCCTTTCTTTATCAAAGGTTTTAATAAAACTAATAGTTCGTCGGGCGTTAGTGATTGCATTTCACTTTGATCTCCTATTTTATTGCTCGTGTCATCGACGTCTCCGCCATCACTGAACGTTTTCTTCCCCGTGGTAGAAACTACGTTACTATCATCATTCATCGCAGGTGCTTTTTTTCGACTCGTTGCTATTTTTTTTGAATAGCTTTTTTCTTTTTTCTCGTCCTTCTTTCCATGTGTGACGCTATTAGTCATTGTTTTTTTGTTCAAAACCTCTGCCTTTTGGGGCTTTCCGGTTTTGTTTAAAGCAATCGTGTTTTTTGTGCTATTCTTACCGCATACCTTGCTACTACTCATGCCTCTTGTGTCGTTTTTTTGAACCTTTTTCATGGTCAACTTCGTCTTTTTTTTATCACTGCCATTAGAGCTCGAACTCTTTCCTTTTACGCCCTTTTTGTCGACGCCACGCTTCTTAGTGTCCTCATTGGCACGAAGGTTACTCTTTTTTTTCTTAAAAAAAACCATATTCGCAACAAAACAAAGCTCAATATCGTCACTATACTATATAGCCGTTATCGTGCGTCTAACAGATGTATCGATCCATCTTGACACTTACAATTCAACGACTTATTTTAAAGTGCTTATGTAAATGTCAAGAGTAGTAGTAAAGACATACAAATCAGTATTAATATTTGCTATATTATTATCTGCTATATTGTTCGTCGGCAATGCTACTTTTTCGTATAGCGAAAACATTGGAAGCACAAAAATCGATACTACAAAAAGCGATCAAGTATCAACGGCAGATCGTCGTCTAGACTACAAAATACAACAAAAAATAGACGCTGAAAGCCAACAAATAACGCCAAAAACAATAGAACAATCTATTGACACGATTGACGACGATCCTGTAAATATAGTCGACAACTTACTCAAAAAGACATCAAAAAAACTAAATATAGCAATTGTGGCTCCAATGACCGGAAAATATAAGAGCATAGGCTCTACAATTGTCGAGTCTGCAATGCTGACGGTGCACGATTCGAAATATATGGACTCTGGCACAATAAACGTCTACAATATAGAACAACTATCTGAAAAAAATTGGCAAAAAGATAAAGAAGTGCAGAGATTGGTTAAAGACGACAACGACGTCATAATTGGCTTCATTTTCAATGACACGGCAAGAAAACTTTTGTCTATCACCTCGCCCGATAAACCGTTCATAAATTTTACAAACAACAATTCAATGACAAAGGAGTATCCAAATTTGATAGCACTCAGTATGAATGATGGCTTTAAAATAATATCTCTACTAAAATATTTGTCCGCAAATAATAGACAATTTCTATCATTGATCTTACCAGTAACGAAAAAGGGGTATTTGATTGACAAACTGTTTAGAAAAATAGCACCGCAATACAAAGTATTTATTGTAAACAGTCAATTTTATCAGAAAAAAAATAAAACTTCAATAGCATCATCAGTGCAAATGCTACTAAAATCATTCAAAGCAAGTTATACAGTAAATGAAAATGGAAATTTGTCAACGGAAACGTATCAAGCAAATAAAGCCCGTTTAAAGAACACACAAGAACAACAAGATGTAATGTCGACATCAAAGACAATGCTCGCCGAAACAAATGCAATTTACATCGAAGCCGACGAAACCGACCTAACAACAACGCTAAGTAATTTGGATAAAAATGGAATTTTAGATAAAAACATCCAGATCTTCTCTGATGCTATCTTCGACCCGTCACAATCAAGTGCAACTAATTTTGATAGCGTGTTATTTCTGGGATATGATTATCAATTTGTTAATACATTCAATAAAAAATTCAAATCTTATTTCGATAGAATGCCAAATTACTTCGCATATATGACATATGACATCGTATCAATGTTGCTTTACGTTGCAAATACACATCAAATGCTACCTCGCTATTTCTTCTCGGGAGATGGCTTTCATGGAATATTAGACGATTTTAGATTCACGCGTAGCGGAAAAACAGAAAGAAGACTCGGTATTTATAAGCTAAAAAATCAGACAATATCAAAAATATACACACCATCATCATACTCGTCGATAGTAAAATAACTTTTCTTATACTCATTTAAAAAAGCATTGCTTGATTATAATAAATTGTAAATAGACAACTAATCGTAAATAAATGACTACAAAAAATACAGCTGAGAAAAAAACAAAAAAGAAAATAACAAAAGAGAGAAAAAACGATCATGAAAACGGTAGTAGTCGAAAAGGAAATCAAAAAATAAAAATACAAAAAAAACAAACACAAAAAACAAAAAAAAACGACAACAAAAACTCCTTAAACAAAAAAAAAACAAACAAGAAAGAGACAAATAAGAAAAACGGATTATCAGAAAGTTCAAAAAAAACAAATAAAATAGACAGCAATAACGCAATAGATTTTATTGACGTTTCTAAAAAATTTTATAGTGGGAAAAAACGTAGCACAACCAACGTGCTGAATGAACTGTCGTTCTATATCAAAAAAAAGAAAATTACAGCGATATTAGGACCATCTGGTGCCGGTAAAACAACCACAGCCAGAATAATGAACGGACTCGAAACATATGACTCGGGACAAGTCTTCGTAAATGGAATACTTTTGACAAAAAAAACACAATTAAAAATTCGTAAATGTACGGCTTTCGTATTTCAAAATTTCAATCTGCTTCCGAGACAGTCTGCACTTGAGAATGTTGAGCTTCCGCTGCTGTATGCAGGCGTTTCACGCCGTGAAAGACGTGAGCGTGCAAGGCAGGCACTTATAAAAGTCGGACTTGAGGACCGTATGTCATTCATGCCGACACAGCTTTCGGGAGGTCAGAAGCAGCGTGTGGCAATAGCCCGTGCCATTGTGAATTCTCCCGTTCTGCTTCTTGCCGACGAGCCGACAGGCGCACTGGATACAAAGTCGGGAGCGCAGATAATGGAGCTGTTCAGGGAGCTTAACGATGACGGCTCGACCATTGTGATGATAACGCATGAACCTGAGATAGCGCATCATGCAAAGCGGATAATGTATATCCGTGACGGAGAACTGCATAATGGAGCATTCAGTGCATCCGCTGGAACAGAGAAGATAAGCGGAGGTGACGAAACATGAAAAAACTTATAGTATTTGCTGTGTGCATTGCACTGCTTGCAGGCGGAGGTTTTTTCGGGTACAGGCAGTATGAAAAGTCACAGGACAAAAAAACTGTTGTTGACGTAGTTCCC
>CALCWF010000017.1 GCA_937906355.1 uncultured Rickettsiales bacterium | reverse complement strand
GTTGTGGCAGTGAGGCTCTTGGCGGACCATTTGACTATATGAAAAAAGGAATGGCTGAACTTGGATACGTGAAAATTGGGAAAATTGCTGCGTTTGCGTATGCTTTTTTGATGATTATATGCAGTGGCATCGGCCTATCGATGGTGGAGGCAAATCAATTTGTCGCTATTTTAGATAGTAGCTTCGTCTTTCTGCATGGCAAAAAAGTATTCCTATCGATTGTTGTAGTTCTGTTTATTTTATATGTAGTTTTCGGCGGGACAAAGCGTGCTATTAATGTGATGAGTAAAATATTACCGGTAGTAGCTATCATGTATGTTGTATTATCGATGATAGTTATTTTTGCAAATTTCAACAAACTTGGTGACGTTTTCGTTTTAATATTCCAAGACGCTATGAATCCGCGTTCTATCGCTGGTGGCTTCCTTGCTTCTTTGTGTATGTGTGTGCGTAAAACTGCACTAGCCCACGAGACGGGTCTCGGAACGGCCGGTATAATGCACGCTTCGTCAAGCGAAAAAGACTCAGTACGTGAAGCAACGTGTTCAATGTTAACACCGCTGATTAACTGCTTAATTTGCACCATGAGTTCGCTTGTTCTGATAATAACCGGTCTTTATCAAAGTAAATACGTTAGTAGCGGATCTGTCGCTATCTTTAAATCTTTCGAAACAGTTAACAGTGTATTCCCTTACGCTATAACAATAATGATGCCGATATTAACGATAAACGTTTTGATCGGATGGAGCAATTATATAATAAAATGCTCTAAGTATTGTTTCAATGGTAACAAGATTGCGGTCGGTATTGCTATATCGATATTTTTGTTTTGCTCTTTCTTGGGTGGCGTCGTTGATGATTTCATGTTAGTAATGAATATCGTCGACTCATTACTCTGTATTTTAGTTATAATAAACGTTCCGTCTGTTGTACTTCTATGCAAGATCGTCAAAAAGGAATTGAAGGGATACAAATTTAAATAACAAATAACAGCGGTATTCGTTGTTCTTTGTGTCCTGCTGTTTTTGCATTTTACATCATATATTTTTGTGCATAAACTTTACCTGTTGTCTTGTTTTTTAAGTTTATTAATATTATACTGTTGTGCGTCTCTATGGATGAAAAGTTTTTCCTAACGAAGAAACACGTATTTTGGTCTTTAATTCTAGCTGGTAGTTTCTTTATTTACTACAAAATTCACGGCGTATTATTACCGTTCTATATCGCTTTCTTCACTACCATACTTTTCAGTTCGGTTATCGATTTTTTCGAAAAAAAATTTCACATGTCACGCACCTGTGTAGCAGGCATTATAACAATATCCGTGTGTGCCTTTCTAGCTTACATCGTAAGTCTGATGTTTCAACTCGCCTTTTCGAGGGTAACCACATTCTCAACGAATATTATGGCATCAAATATATCACAAAACGTGTCCGAAGGGACAGACATTATTGACGGTGCGACTGTATATTTATCGAAATTTTTGGATAAATACAACATACACGAAGTATTCAATACTATCGCTAAACATTTCGCAGATACAGTAGTCGGATACGCTAAGCACGTTGTTAGAAATATTTTAAGTTACAGTTCGAACTTGTTCAGTGCTACGTGTCTATTAGCATTAACACCTATCGTTATGTTTATGATGTTAAAAGATATCCCGATAATAAAGAGACGTTTTTATGCGTTATTGCCAACAAAAATCAAAAAAGAAACTCAACATCTATTCAACGAAATGCACGAGAGTGTATTTAAATACATAGAAGGACAAGCCTTAGCGTCGATAATATTGTCCGTCTTATACGCACTGGTATTACTTCCAATAGGAGCCAATCATTTCATTTTACTCGGTCTAATAATAGGATTTTCGTCGTTCGTACCATACGTCGGCTTTTATCTTGCTACGGCGATAACGCTATTTTCAGTCTATACGCAATTCTACGATATAAAGAAGACCGTCATAGTGCTGATAGTAATGCTTGCATTGCAAATTGTTGATAGTGGTTTTATTACACCGAAGATCGTAGGAAATAAACTCGGTATACATCCGTTAGCTATCATATTTGGCGTCTTGGTATCCGTTCCGTTATTCGGTATTTTTGGTATCTTATTAGCTCTACCACTTGTCGGCATTGCAAATGTTATTATCAGCTTTTTGATAAAAAAATACAAGAATAGTCTATATTATAGCGAATAATCAAGCGAATATAACAAAAGAATGACGACAAACACTCCCGCGATCAAGAAGCTTAAAGTATATAAATAATATATATGTAAAGCATCTAATCAGCAAATAGATAAACAAGAGATGCAAAGATAAGCAAAAGAATAATTAAAGCAGTTCTAATTAAGATATAGAGCAAGACATGGAACGTAAGCCTAATTCCTACTTCCATATACTATCAATCTTTTCCAATCCCCACTTATCCATAGGAGAAAAAGACAGATCTATACTACTATAACCAAGGTCTCTTTTGTTATCCTTCCATTCTCTCCATCGAATACAGCCAACTTTCGCTATCATCGCCGCGTTATCCGTCGTGTACTCCAACGATGGAGCTATTAGACGTAAATTATTTGCTATTGATAATTTTTGCATTATCTGCATCAACCTCTTGTTCGCACTAACGCCACCACAGACGACCAAATTTACAAGCTGTCCACTTTTTATTAATTCATTCGTCTCGCCGTCGTTATTTATGACTTGTTTTATTTTTTTTGCCAACGTCTCAAAAACCGTCTCCTGTGCCACGAAAGCCATCTCTGTCCTAGTATCGTCATCTATACACTCGACGCCACCTATCTCTCTGATCTTGTATAAAACCTGAGTTTTTAGTCCTGAAAACGAGAAATTAAATGTCCGCTTATTGATACATCCATTTGTAAAGTGAAATCTACTACTCCTTCTTATCTCGTCGAATATATCGAACCCTTTGCACAAATCATCGCCTCTATTGTCGTCCCTATTGTTAAAGTATCTATCCCTTCCCGTCTTCTCGCCTGCTACATCTTCACCGTCATTACGAATAGCGACACCATCTATTTTTTTACATTTTGATACTTTACATTTTGATACCCATTTCGAAGCCCACTTTTCAAGATTAATACCTCCTGGATACTCTATTCCGAGATTTTTCGCTATTTTATCAAGTGCTTCGCCAGTAGCGTCGTCGAGAGTCTGCCCTATTATTCTATATTTTCCAAGCTTCGAGGCTAATACTATTTGTGAATTCCCCCCAGATACGAGTAGTAATAAAAATGGGAACTTAACATCGTTCTCAATCATACAGCTAAGTGCGTGACCCTCTAGATGATTAACTCTTATCAGAGGTACACCTAACGACATGGCAACGCCTTTTGCAAACGAAACACCGACCAATAAGCTACCTATCAACCCAGGTCCAGTTGTTACGGCGACGCCGGCTATACGCATAAGATCTTGTTCCTGTAAGTCTTTTTTGATTATTTCAATATGTTTCAAATGTTCGCCAGCAGCTAAATTTGGCACAATTCCACCATATTTCGCGTGTATCTCGTCTTGATGTATCGATCGATTATATTCGATACGCCCGTTGACCCACGACATGAGACACGCACACGTGTCATCGCAGGACGTCTCAATACCAAGAATCAAATCCTTCATATTGTATAATGTAGCACATAATAGTTATCGTCTGCACAACGATAACGTCGCCATAACGACATATAACAAATCGTAAAAATCAACAATCATCCATTGATATCGATTTTTACTTTCATGTTTATATATTATCGAGATTACATAATCGAAGTTTATGCTATAAATACACAATTACGAAGCTTGGACTTCATAATTGCAATTGTCTTTTATTTTTCTATTTAGATTATTTACTGTCGCTAAGTATGCTAGAGATGGTAAAAAATAGAACAACAGAGATCGTGTCTTTACTGGAACATACTGGATATTATTTAATAGATGAGCAAAAAAAACACGAATATAAAGTATTCAAAAAAGAAGACGGTAGTCTCTTAACTGAGCTAGATATAGCATCCGATTTCATGATCAAAAACGAGCTAGCGAGTCTATTCGGTGATATAAAAGTTCTATCAGAGGAAAACGGTGAAGACGAGAATGCGGAAATAGCAAAAAATAAGTTTTTCTTTCTTCTCGATCCGATTGACGGAACGAGCTATTTTGATAAAGGAATGAGTTTCACGATCAATCTCGCCTTTTGCATTGATAGAAAACCGGTATTAAGTTTTATACATAATCCGCTTAAAAAAACAATTCTATTTGGAGACAGCAAACAAGCCTTTAAGCGGACTTGCGGTAGAGATGTGAAATTAGCAAGAACAAAACAGTTCAACGAAATCAACAAAAATTGCTCGGTAGATAATAATTTTTCAAACAAGCAAAATACGAAAACTCTACGATTAGCAATCGGAAAGCATAGCTCTAAGAATGAAAGTTTCATTAACAAGCTAATTGAAGCAGTAAAACAAAAAGGCTATAATTTTAGCAGAAACAATCTATCATCACTTTCGGCAATGGATAAGCTACTCTCATTCGTTGACAACGAGATAGACGGTTTTCTGACGGCAAAATGTTGTAAAGATTGGGATATCCTTCCCGCACTACCGATTTTAGAGGCAATTAAAGCGTCATATAAAACGAACTATCAGCTCGTATACTCCAATAATAACTTCGACCAAGGCTCTTTTATAGTCGCTAAGGATAACAACCTTCTTCTCGACTTAATCGATATAAATAATATTGCTACAAACAATTCTTGTGTGAAATAATATGAGCAATTCTTCCGGTCCGGTAGACACATTATGGAAATTACTACAAAAATACTGCTCGATGATAATACCGAGAGACGACCACGAGGAAGGTTACTTTATAATCAATAGATCTAGAGCGATAGTTGTCTTCTTATTTTGTATAATGTGCATCTTGGTTATTCGTATCTTGTTTATTGCATCGTCGGATATATATAAACACAAACACTACTCTCGTAAAAGAATGAAACCTTTTAAGCGATCGGAAATAATCGATCGTAACGGAAATATACTGGCAAGTAATATAGAAGTACATAATCTATATTTGCAGGCTTCAAAAATGGTAGCACCAGACGAAGACATAGATAAAATTAACAGCGTCATTCCGGGGGCGATAACAAATAAACAAGCTTTACTCGAAAAACTAGCGAAACGTAAGAATTCCGACAGAATTGTTCTTGTAAAGAACGAGATAACGACCGAGCAAAAACAAAAACTAATAAATAAAGACATAAACGGAATGGTTTTTGAAAGTTCTGAAAAAAGATTTTACACAAACATTTCAGCGAACAGTATAACGGGATACTGTCCAACACAGGAAAAATGCGTATCTGGAATTGAAAAAAGTATGAATTCGTATCTAAGAGTTCATGAAAACGGAGCACTTCGGCTAGCAATAGATATAACAGCCCAGAACATTCTATACGATGCTCTTAACAAGCGATTGGCGGATATGCAAGCAAGGGGAGCCGTTGGAATCATAATGAATATTAATACTGGTGAAGTTGTCGCCTCCGTAAGTCTACCGAGCTGTGATTACAATAATTACGGCTCATGTCAATCGAACGATCTGTTTAACAGATATAGCTATGGCGTTTATGAGCTAGGATCGGTATTTAAACTAATTATGGCCGCAACAGAGTTGCAAAGTGGGGTAGCTCCGGATAAAAAATATCTGA
>CALCWF010000016.1 GCA_937906355.1 uncultured Rickettsiales bacterium | reverse complement strand
AGGCGGTCGAGCATTTACGTTCAATATCTCCATTATGGGAGATGCATAAACACGGCATTGATTTATCTAATGTTAATTGGAACATAACTGATTAATTGTATTGTATCTATTAGTAGTGCACCGCACCAAATCACAGAATATTTTAATCGCTACTCAATCTTACTTTGTGTGGCTTTGTGTAATCAAAATCTTCGCAATCATACTTTTTATCATGTACCTCATATACATGATTATTTTTATACACACTCTTATACTTTCTATACACCATACCTTTAACTTTTGCTCTAGCTTCGTGTTTTTTATATCTTGATATCTTATGATCCGAAAAAATATTACTATCATTGTCAATATCGTGCGTATCGTTTCTGCCACTCTGCATATACGTTAATGTATCCTTATCGAGATCGGCACTGTCATTGCTATTACTATTGCAAGTTCTATTTTCAAACTTAGTCTTCTTGCTCCTTGGAGAGGCTTTTGCGAATATATACAACAAAGCTCTTTTATTTCTATAAATCGCCAATGCACTGAAAGTAATTATAAACGAGGTCTCTACGTAATTCGTGTCGCCAAGAAGCAATATATTAATCAAAGTTTTCAATGTCCCGACAATCATCGCAGAAGCAGTAGCTACTGCAAAATGACCATTATTATTCGCTACAATAAAAAAAGAAATAAACATACTTATACCTGTTATTGGATTGAGAACAAAACTCGTTAATATCAAACCTACAAAATTCTTACTACCGTTCTTAGCGTCATTAAAAATCGGAAAATAGTGTGCCACACAAGCTACTATTGCCGTAAAATCTATAATATATTTTTCATGAAATAAACACGCAGAAAATACAACAAATAATGGACATTTTATACAATCAACTATTGTAGCCATAAAAACGGGCGAAAATTTCGGGTACATAGTACTAATGTTTTTCGTAAAAAAAGCCAACGCTTTAACAATAACGTTATTGTGCTTCCCGCGTTCTACCAACTCTTTAAACTGTAAAGAGCATATTAAACATGTAAACAACAAAAATATTCCAACCAAGAACATATACTTATAATACACATTTTTATCTAAAAAGCAATTTATAGCATCATTTTGATATATCGTTCTCCAAATATATATTCATACACCCGTATTTCTCTATCTTCAACTAGAACGCATAAGAAGTTATCTTGATATTTGTAATGTCTGCTTGATATAAGACTAAGTAATATAATTTGTTTTCTCACTTTTTTTGTGTTTGGTATTTACATACACTGGCCGTTTTGTCTATCAAAATGCATATATTGTGATTTTGGCAGTAAGATAATAAACTCTAATGTTGATCAAAACTCGTATTTCGAATGCTGTCGAAAACAATTAGAATATTTCCATGAAAAAATAGCAGATAGAAACGTCGTTATAACGTCTATATACTTCGGTGGCGGAACGCCATCTATCTTGGATCCGGAAATTATTGCAAAATTAATTGTCGAAATAAGGCATCTATATACCGTTTCAAGTGATTGTGAGATAACACTAGAAGCAAATCCAACTTCCTCTGGAATTAAAAAATTCGAGATGCTATATAATGCCGGAATCAATCGTCTATCAATTGGCGTTCAATCATTCGATGACAACGAGCTAGGGTTTTTAGGACGAAAACATAATGTCAAAGAAGCACTTCAAACTATAAATTACGCAAAGCAAATTTTTCCACGATGGAGTATAGATTTAATTTACGGACTCCCGAAACAAAAACAAAATAAATGGCTCGAAGAATTAGAAATTGCAACCACTTTGAGCCCACAACATATATCATTGTACACCCTAATAGTCGATGAAAGCACGCCTCTCGGGAAGCTAGTTAAAAGTGGTAATGTAAAACCAAAATCAGAAGATGAATTGTCGTGCTTTTACGATATAACAAATGAATTTTTGGAAAAAAATACACGACTAAAACAATATGAAGTGTCTAATTACGCAATAAAAGGACAAGAAAGTCGACATAATCTAACTTATTGGAAAAGCTACGATTGTATCGGCATTGGCGCCGGAGCCCACGGAAGATTATTATACAAAAAATATAACGACAAAAATAACAATAGCGTTGCATCAAAAATAGACAATAGCAAATCTAATAAAGCAACCAAAAATAGATTCGATAGATATGAGATAAAAAATATTTTTGATTACTTCGAATGGCAAAAATGTTGTCAAAACAATAATAAAGAAAGCAATTGCGAGAATGCATATAAAAATACGCACAATAAGAGATACGATAATGGTGAATATGGTATAGAAATAGAAAGAAAGTTAACAAAGAAAAAACAGGCAGAAGAAATATTATTAATGGGGCTAAGAACAAAGAATGGTATTGACGTTGACGATATAAAAACAAGATTTAATATTAACCTTCTGGACTTCTTAGATATCAAAAAAGTAGAAAAATTAAAGATAAAAAAAATGCTTAGCTTTGACAGCAAGACGCTTGCTTTGACAGAAAAAGGATTAAAAATTCTAGACGCAATACTATTAGAAATAATCAAATAAATCGTCGAAATCAATTTCACTTGAACTTGGAAGAATTGAGTTCATTGGCAATATGGTAAGCTAATTTAACCGGAACCGCATTTCCGATCATTTTATACCCATTTGCAACATCGTTATATAGAAATTTAAAACTATCAGGAAACGCTTGAATTCTGGCACACTCTCTTACGGACAAACGCCTATATAGATGTTCTTCGTTTTTCACAAAAGCCATCTTATTTTTGCAAACGTTTGTCATTTTTGGTGCTTGCGGATGAATTGGTGCGTGCCTTCCGCCAGCTTATATCGTAAAAGACTGCTCGTTCCAACTTCTAACTCTATTCCTACTCATATAAATTGACGAGAAACTACCAATCATATACTCATTATTGTTTATACTTTCTGGATTTGTTTTATTATGTGCTAACGCCGGAACCGCACTATCTTGTAAATCAAAAATGGCGTCTTTCAATGTTAGATTTTTACTATATGACGATTTTAATATAAATACGTCATTTGTTATATCTTTTCTATATCCAACAAAAATCACTCTCAGTCTGTTCTGTGGAACTTCGAAATTACACGCATCTACTAATTGATAAAATACGTTATATCCAAGCCTACCAAGCTCCTGTAATATATTATCAAGTGCTCGTTTATGTTTCTCGTGTAGAATACCAGGAACATTTTCAGCAACAAAAAACTTAGGTCTCACGACTTTTATAACTCTAATGTATTCATAAAATAACTGTCCTCTTCGATCCTTTATCCCAAGACCATTCCCAGCCTCGCTCCAACTTTGGCAAGGTGGTCCACCGATTACGCCATCAACGTCTCTTGACGGAATTTCATTATCTTTTATATCTCTGATATCTTTCGTGCTTAGCTCAACATCCGGAAAGTTTAATTTATGAGTCGGATATATAGCCTTATCAAATTCATTAGACCATATTATATTAAAACCTGCCTGCTGAAAACCTAAATCAAGTCCACCACAACCAGAAAAAAGCGAAATTATATTCATGTCATCTCCTTATAAAAACATGCAAAGCATCGAGTAATTTTGCTGGATTATTTGGATTTTTAATTTTTATCGATTTGATACGAATATATTTGTTCTCTTCTAATAGTTTTCTATCTTCACTTGGAAATGAAGCATATTTTTCATCTAATATTATCGCATTTAGTATATTCTCCCTGTGTTCGTCGCATAAATATCCAAATACACTTTCTGGATGCCGAATGCCCCACATTCCTCTTACTCGTAAATGTGTAATTCCAAGAGGATCAACTTTATTTACTCTCCCAAGTTCTTTTGTTTCGCTTAGAGCGACGTTCTCAATCTCGTTTATTCCTTTCGTAATTGTTTTTCTAACTCTTTCGTAGATTTCTCTATCTGCACAATAGCAATTGCCATAAACAAACCACAAGGAAAGCAATTCTTTTTTATTCAAACTTCCTATTGCATAGATAAATCTTTTTCTTTCCAATTTTCGCATTCCTTACAAGCCTTGTTTATAAAATAATCATCGATATGCAACTTATTTTTTGGATAACTACTATTCAACGCAATAGAGCCACCAAGATGCTCTAATTTTTTAACCTCAATCGCATCTCCGTTTTTCAAAATCAAATCTGGTGGATTATTTATTCCGCCAAGATATGAAAACTTTTTATTAAATTCTTGTTCCTTTTCTTTCAAATTATTTATTTCAAAAGTATTTGCAAACAAATCTTTTATAAAGAATTCCAACGTGTCTCCAACTGACATTATTCTGTTTGAATCGTTATAATGCTGTTCTAACTCTATATTTTTATGCTTCGAAAAATTTATAATCGCATGTAATAAATTCGTTTCACACATAATGACTTTCGTAAAAATTCGTAAAAATATCAAACCAACTTTAAGCCACACGACGACAACTCATATGATTTATCAAAATGCTTCCTAAAATCGTGATTATGCGTAACCATAAGCAACGAAATATTATGCTCCCTTACCAAATCTGTCATCTCATTGACAACAAAATTTGACATGTCGTTATCCAAATTCCCCGTTGGTTCGTCCGCCAAGATCAGCATTGGTTTCTTAATAATTGCACGTGCTATTGCAACTCTTTGTCTCTCGCCGCCGGACAATTCATACGGCATCGCGTCCTTTCTGTGCTCTATATTCAATTCTTTCAAAATCCTTAATGCATTTTCTTCTGCAATGTCTCTATCAACTTTTCGAATCATTTGAGGAATAACAAGATTTTCAAGTGCCGTAAAATCATTAAACAAATAATGAAATTGATAGATAAAACCGATCTTATCACGCATTAATGCGTTCCTTTTATTCTCGATATTCTTCTTACCACTAAGACAGACGCCATCACGATAATTTCTATAAATAGTGCGGTCGTCGTCCCTATAATTAGCAATGTCATCAAAGTTGCTATATTTACAACGTCTTCTTTTTGCTTTTTTAACTTTACTCGTCTCTTTCTTAGAATCGAGACTACCTTCTATCGAAAAACTCTCGCCATCTATAATCACCTCTCCACTTGTTTGATTTTGAATTAGTCCAATTATTTGAAGTAGTGTGCTCTTGCCACAGCCTGAATTACCAAGCAATAGCACGCTTTCACCTCTGTCTATTCCTAGACTTATATTAGAGAATATTTTATACTCTTTGTTTACATCTAAATAAACCTTAGATATGTTCTTAACCTCAATTAGCGACATCTTTATAAAAGAGATATAAAAGAAATTTAAAATCAATTAATGCATTTGCAACGTTTGTGTTAATTGTCGACAATATTAGTTATTACCAAGCAACATATAATAATAAAATAAAAATAGATGATATTTACAATAAATTATCAAATAATTATAAATGTCCTCATTGTGGTAGTAATAAGATATGTAAAAATGGTTTTATACATAACAAATATCAGCAATTTAAATGTCATAATTGCTATAAAAGCTATTCAATAAGAACTAATACTATATTTTGTAAATCAAAAAAGAATATCAAGTTATGGCAAGAATATATTGAGTTGTTCTCACAAGGTTTAAGTTTAAGAAAAATAGTAGAAAAGATGAATAACGACATTTCACTGCCAACTGCTTTTTATTGGAGGCACAAAATTCTTAAAGTATTATCAAATAATAATGATGGTGGAAATAACAAGTTGGGTGGTATAATAGAAGCAGGTGAGACATTTTTTGAGGAGAATCAAAAAGGTAATAAACACATTAAAGATAGAAAAACAAGAAAAAGAAGTTATAGTTCTTATACTTACACAAAGAAAACTAAAATACGTGTATTAACTGCTATTGACCGCAACAAATCGTCATTTACAAAACCAGTAGGTTTTTGAGGACTTGAAAAAGATGATGTTGTTTTACTTCAAAGACACTTGATAAAAGACAGCATACTTATAACCGATGGAAATAGGACTTATAGAAATCTAAATGATGTGAAGTTGAAAGCATTGAAGTTTGGAAAATCTGTTGATAAAATGTATCATCTAAATACTATCAATAGTTTTCATTCTCACTTAAAGAAATTCATGCAAAGATTTAATAGTGTCGCAACTAAATATATTGATTTCTATATGAACTATTTTCAATCAATGAAAAGATAGAAGTATCATATTGTTTATAGTATTCTTCAATTTTTTCTATAAATTTTTTTGTATCATTAAAAAAGTTTGGATAAGATTTATTTATTTTTTTACCATCATTTACGGAGAACATAACTATTTCAACTTTTTTATTGTTTTTAAATTCATTTTCTAATTTTTGATATTTCAAATATGCATCCAAGATTTGTTTGTTTGAAAATCGTATTATTTGCGAGTTTTCATTTTCCTTTTTAAGAATCAAAATATCATTACTTTTATAATTTGTGTTTGTTGAATTTACTATTGCGACTCTAATTGCTTTTAATTCTTGTATTTTTTTATCTTTAACTTCCTTTAATCTATCTATAACATATTGTATGCCCTTATCTTGATGTTGTGGCAATATCGGTTGATATTCTAAATGAGCAAACAATGAAGCAACTAACTCAAAAAATTCAAACCATTCCCGTTCTCCTCTTTGTGTTTTTAATGAAGTTCCATACCAATAATCATATATTTCAAGTGTAGTCGCCCATGTATGTTGTAATTTGCTTCTAATTTGTAATTCAACTTTTAATTTTGATAATTCTGGTTGTTTTTTACTATTTACACTATAAACAAAATGAATTCCTTTATATCCTGATTGTTATGGATTATCAATATAGTTTTTGATTTTTCTAATAGTATGTTTTGATTTTTGTCGTAATTCATTGGTAAATTTTAATACTTCTTTTGGTGTTTCTAATACAATTCTTATTCCACCAATATCTTGCATATCATACAAATCTTTTATAAATTGTTTTCTATTATTACTTATTTTATCAAGTATTGTAGACATTTTTTTTAATCTCTGCATTATAAGTTTATCATTATAATTTTTACTATTATTTGTAATATAATTTCTTATAACAATTGTTGGATATAGATGTTGTAATCTAAAATCTTCTATGACTTGTAATGCTACTCTCTCTCCCTCTCTCGTCTTTTGTGTTGTCGTTCATAATATATCCAGCATTGTTTATTTCTCTTTTTGAATATGATTGCATATTTGGCAAATAACTATAATCGCGATCAAACACACCATTTTTTATTTTCAATAAATTTTTACAGGTCATATTTTTAACATAGCCCAACATAATATTAACTATTTGAATTTAAGAAAATTAATTTGTTAAATATTACGATTAAATATCACAATGGGTTTGTAGTTTTTAACTGATCTTGCTATGTTAGACGTCAAAAAAGCAAAAATAGAAATGCTAATGGAACAAATAAATTTATTTTTCAAAACATTAGCAAAAACACTCGATGTATCGCAAGACGATCTAACGGTAAAAGTCTCAGCGGAATTAGAATTTTATATAGTTAATAAAGAACAAAAGCAACTCGACGAACGACTAACGACAAATAGCACACAAATTAAGAATATAATAAAAAAACTATCTGTGAATGACAAATCTGGTAAAAACAAACTACAAATAGAAAGTTTTGAAGATGAAGACGGATTCAATCAGTTCGAAGTTCAATTTTTACCAACAAATAGCCCGGTCAAACTGGCAGAAAATATAGTGAGTTTCAAAGAAAAAATTCAAACAATAACAAATGTTGATTTTCGTGCAAAGCCATACAAAACAGAACCAACAAGCTCACTACATTTTCATATATCTGTTTACTATAAAAACGCTAATCTATTTGCAAAAGATAATCCAGCAGATAGCAGTGAATATTACTACATGCCATTATATTGGTGTATAGCTGGTATGCTTAAACTAATGCCAAAATTCATAAAATACTTCGCTCCTACTGACAATTGTAGAGAACGTTATTGGCTACCAAAGAAAGATCAAAAATTTATACATTATCCGACGCACATTTGCTGGGGATTCAATAATCGCACCTGTGCTATTCGAGTTCCAAGAAAACCGTCTGAGGATCCGCTAAATTGTCGTATAGAACATCGTGTATCGTCATCAATGGCAGATCCATATCTCGCACTTTTTGCTATTATAGCGGGTATGCACTATGGAGTCGCAAAGCAACTAAATTGTCCTGAACCAGTGTACGGGAGAGCATTTGAAAGCGACGATAGCGGACAAAAAATCACAGATCTTTTCAAGGAAAAATAATAGATCAAATAAATGCTGATAAATGCAAATTCTAATCAAATATCAACACTGCACTATACCAGTATAACAACTCTCGATGAGTATTATTATCAATCGTTATTGTCTTCGTCGTCTTCGCTTTTTGGCAAGTATTGCATTATATCCTCACGATTTTGAACAATATGATCAACGAGATGAAATTCCTTCGCTTGCTCGGCACTCATGAAATTATCTCTTTCCATATTCTCTTTTATCACATCAATGCTATTACCGGTATGTTTTGCATAAAGTTCGTTTAATCTCTTTTTTGTAGCCTGCATCTCACGAGCATGAATTTCAATATCCGTCGCCTGTCCTTGGAAACCACCTGATGGTTGATGTATCATAACTCTCGCATTTGGAAGTATAAATCTCTTATTCTTTGCACCAGCCATCAGTATCAACGAACCAGCAGAACAAGCCTGCCCCATGCATATAGTCACGACATCTGGCTTAATAAATTGCATTGTATCATAAATAGACATCGCAGAAGTCACGACGCCACCGGGAGAATTTATATATAGATATATATCTTTATCTGGATCTTCTGATTCTAGAAATAATAATTGTGCAATTATTAAACTTGATGTTGTAGGATTTACATCTTCTCCTAAGAATATTATTCTATCTTTTAATAATCTTGAAAAAATGTCATATGATCTTTCCCCTTTACTT
>CALCWF010000015.1 GCA_937906355.1 uncultured Rickettsiales bacterium | reverse complement strand
TCCTAACTTTCTATGATCTCTCCTTCCGGCTTCCTCAATCATCTTTATATAATCATCAAGCTCACTCTCCGTCGACCAACATGTTCCATATACTCTTTGAAGCATTCCGTTCTTACTATCTCCCTTCCAATACGCACCGGATACCTTCGTGAGCTTGAAATGCTTCAAGAAACTTGTATTAGGAATATGTGGTCCTCTGCAAAGGTCAGTGAAATTACCTTGTGTGTAGGTTGATAGTTTTTGATCTTGAAAAATTTGTTTTACTTCATTGATTTTTTGCGGATAACACGATATAAAGGCTTTAAATATATTGTATTGTTTTAAAAGATCAAAAACAGATAAGAAATCATTCATTTCTGGAATCTTTTCGGCAATTTTTTTATTTATTTTTTCAAATAAATATTCTAAATATTGTTGTTTGTTTTTCTCGTCAAAAGCACTAAATTTTTTTTTCAAAATATCATCCCCCAAACCTTTTTCAATTATTTCTTTTAATAATTTAAAATCTTCCTTCGAATCATTTTGTATAATTTTATCATTATCAAGTTGATCTTTAAATGTTTTTTTATCTTTTTTGTTTTTATTTTTAATGATTTTAAAGAATTCAAACCATCCTTTTGCAATCTGTTCTCTTGAATCTTCATTTCCATTAAAAATTTTCATCAAATATTCACAAACTTCTATTCCAATACTATCAATTTTTGTCTTAATATTCTCAACCTTATAAGTCTCTCCGGCTTCCTCAAAAAACTCAATCGCTTCTTTTTTACTCATTCCTTTTCTTGTAATCTCAAACTTCTTTTCAGCAAGCTCGTGCATCTTCTTCTCTATCTTAGATAGATCATCAATCGATATTCTCGTATCATCAATGAAATCAAAATCATAATAAAACCCATTCTCAATGGCTGGTCCAAAACCAAATTTTATCTTATAACCATATATTTCTTTCATCGCCTGAGCAAATAAGTGAGCACAAGAGTGTCTCATTGTTTCGAGTAAAATTTTTTTATCCTTCGAGTCTTTTGTATCGAGAGTTATTATCCTCAAATCGCAATCAGTCGTCAACCTCGTTGATAAATCTACAACCTTATCAACATCGTCAATTCTAACGACCGCAACGATAGACTTCTTCAACAAAGAAACGGAAATGCCTTTTGCTATATCTTTTATAGAAATACCATCATCGTATTTCTTCTTGTTTCCGTCTGGAAAAGTTATCTCAATAGACATATAAAAAACACTAACAAATCTAATAACAAATCTCAATAAGAGAGATGTATACACGACTCACTGGTCTTAAATATATTACATAATATTCAATATTTTTTTCACTTCTACAACTACGAGTTCCATAACGGAAATCAGTTTCTAAAACAATAAAATAAGCCGTAAATAAAATAAGTCGTAAAAATCGCAAATCACAATAATATCACTACTCTCAAAATATTTGACTATAAAATGTAAATACAATCTCTCGAATATACAACTCAGACTGCAATCGATTAGTCGACGACAAGTCTAACATGAATATAGATAATATGACAACTCTCACAATAGAAGAATTCGAAAAGAATATATCAGACAACCTAACGTCGATAATACACAAAAACGACAATGGCGACAAAAAAATAGCAGTCGCCGTATCAGGAGGAAGCGATAGCCTGTCGTTAGTTATAGCATTACATAAAGCTAAATTCAACGTAATAGCAATACTAGTCAATCATAATCTTCGTAAGTCGTCAAAAGAAGAAATAGTCAAAACAAAGAAAACATTATCAAAATTCAATATAAAAACCGTCGTCAAAAACTGGGATGGAAACGTAAAAAAAAATCTAGAATCAGAGGCAAGAAACGCAAGATATAATCTACTATTCGAAGCGTGCGTCGAAAATAACATAAATACGCTATGTATAGGACATCATATAGACGATCAAGTCGAAACTTTTCTCCTAAATCTCACACGTGGAAGCGGACTGGACGGTCTATGTGCCATGCCTATCTCTCTATCATTCAACTATCACTATAATAGTAATAATACTATCAATCGTCGTGATAATGATTACGAGAATCATGACTACAAAAACTATATTAAAAGCGACGATACCAATGACATCGACAATAACATCGACAATAACGGTAGCAAAGATAATAGGAAAAAAAACAACACAAACTGCAATAAAATCTATAAAATCAACGTCATTCGACCAATGCTAAGTATAACAAAACAAAACTGTCGCAAGTATCTATCTTCTCTACGTATAAAGTGGTGCGAGGACGAAAGCAACAGTGATGTAAAATACAAAAGGAACAAGATTCGTTTTCTAATGGAGCAAATCGAAGATAAGGAACTGCTAACAAAACGTATATCTAATACAATAACATCTCTCCAAGAGGTCAGGGAGACGATAGACTTCCTAATCGAAGAAACAATAAAAAGAATAGTCGTTTTCGACAAAAAAAAACAATTATATTCAATAAAGCACAACGATTTCATAAATCTAACAAAATATCTCCAAAAAAGCGTCCTCACGAGATGTATAATGACGCTATCAAATAGAGAATATAAACTACGACTATATCAAATATATAATCTAATCGATAGTATAAATAGTGAAGAAAAGGTAAAAAAGACAATCGCACACTGCATCGTCGAAGTAAAACAGGACAAAAAAAAAGTCTCAAAAGTATCAATAAATAAATGCATCGCACAAAACAACACGGCGACAAAAAATACAAACAAAGTGCAAGATAATCATATAGCACTAAAAACAAAAGAAAAAACAGCCTCTGGTATACATCCATCACAAGAAAAAGAAATAATCATATACAGACAATAATAACCCCCCCCATATCTCGCAATGTAAAAATAAAAATCTTCCATCAAAAAAAATATCTTCTCCAACATCTTCAAAAAAATAATAAAATCATCTCTTATAAAGCTATATATCGAGACATAATATCATACTTCGTTTTAAAAGTAAACTATCAATAAATAAACGAAATATAATCTTTTACTTTAAAAGTATCGTTATAAATTACAAAAAGATACAATCATCAAATCTTTTGTTAAAGTAGCACTTTAAATAAACACGAATATATGCAGTATATACTATATCTTGTAAAAAATAAATACGTCATCTTTTAAAGTATCACTTCAATAGTGAAGTTCGTTTTAGAAGAATCGGAACGCTTCATTCGTCTATATATTCTTATAATTATAACTTTTATCTAAAATAGAGAAAACTCGTGCAAAGAAATACAAAAATGATAAAGATAATCAAGCAAAACGTAAATTTTTATCAAAAAGTGATAAAAATTATAAATAACTTTACAATGAAAAAAAAAATGCTATGCTTATGCTGTAATCATTTTAATTCCTACTAGCATAAGGGTTTTAATGTTTTTATATGATTAATATGATTACAAGATAGGTCATT
>CALCWF010000014.1 GCA_937906355.1 uncultured Rickettsiales bacterium | reverse complement strand
ATCCGCCAGATAGTTGTCATGTCTTTCGAAAAGCTTTTCCATTTGCATTGTCATCTATATGCGCAAAGGTATGCTGTTTTTTGTAAAAAACAAATGTACGCTTTATGTAAGTATGGCACCAGGTGTGTCATTTTTAAATAATAGTATAATTAAGAAAATTATAATGCGCTCCTGTTATATGAACGTTATGAATACTTCCATCTGGATAACGAAGACATGGTGCATCAAATCCATTTGCTCTTCTATATTCTTCTCTTTTTCTAAATTGTCTATGAGGTAAACTATCAGGTTGATAATAAGTATAACATTTATTTTTCCTATAATAATTACTCATTTCTTGAAAATATTCGGTATTAACAAAAGTATATCCTTCACGAATATTCATAAGAAATCCCCCGCTATCTCCAATTAGAAAGAGATTATTAGGGTCATAATAACCAGCTTCTGCGGCTGTTTTATATCTTGATTTATCTTCTTTGATAAATTCTAAAAAAGGATATGGTCTTTCACTTCCCATATTAACACCAATATTTATCTATTACATTATAATAAATTTTGCAACTACCATCAAGTTTTATTTCACAAGTGTAATCGCCAAAAACATAATATAAAGTATCTATTTTATCAATCATTTCATTGTTAATATTACTGATAATATTCCGAATATTATTGTTGTTCCTTCAAATATTCTTAAAAAAATCTTATTAGTCTTATTTTCTCTTTTTACGTTTTCTAAAGCTGAATTAACATCTTGATTAATAATTTCTAAATCATTTATCATTTCTGTTTGAAGTTGAACTTTAATTTCATATTGCTCAACTAATTTCTTATAATCATCAATAATAGCTTTATTAAATTCATTCTCCATCATTTTAGCATTAGCAATTTTTATAGCTGAAATAGAAATTACAACACTATCATTACGACACTATCATTAGTCTTGTGTATAATTACTATAAATTAAATACGACAGAGTTAAAACTAACAAAACTATATATACAACTGCGTATGTATCAAATACTATTTCTTTGTATACTATTTCTTTGTATTTTCGATTACCCAATCTTTGAACGCGTCTTTCGTGGTTCCACCGACGCGACTCGCGATTGCTTTGCCGTCCTTAAACAGAATGAAACAAGGAATACTAGATACTCTATACCTATTTCCTAGTTCACTTTGATCGTCTACGTTAACCTTACCAAAGACGACATTGTTGAGTTCATTAACCACTTCCTCAACGATTAGTCCCATCATTCTACATGGCCCGCACCATGGAGCCCAGAAGTCAACTAATGCAAATTTATTTTTTTCCCCGACGAACTTATCAAAGTTGTTACTATCTAATTCAACGGTATTACTCATATATAACGATATTAGAACGATATTAACTAATTATTCTCTTTTTCTTTTTTAACTCTTCTTTTTATAGTCATGTGAGACATACTGACATCTCCTTTGTCGTTTAAATACACATTACTTTTCTTCACGAGACCCTTACCACTTTGTCTCATATCTCTCTTTGACTTCGATGTTTTTCTTTTTGGAACTGACATAATAATACCAACTATTACTAACCTTGCTTTGCTTTGAAACGTCTATTTGTCTTACATATAACGTACATCCTTTTACCACGTTTGACTAATTGACAACCTTGACGTTTACGTAGATTCTTTAACGAAGCTTTAACTTTCATAACGCGAGAACGTTATGTGCCGATGATATAATTGTCAACTTTTTATTTTACAATCGCAAATATTTACAATTGCAAATAAAGAAATAATACTACTACTGATAGTAGTTTGATTATTACCGAGTTATGCGTCTTTCTAAATACTATCTTCCGACGACGAAGGACGTTTCCGGCGACGTTGTTTTGACGTCTCATAAGTTGATGATTAGAGCTGGCATGATTAAGCAATGTTCGAGTGGACTATATACGTTATTACCACTTGGATATAAGGTCGTTAGAAAGATAGAGAATATAATACAGGAGGAGATAGATAGAATAGGGGCGATGCGTGTTAGTATGCCTATAATTCAGGACGAGAAGCTATGGTTGGAGAGCGGGAGAATAAATGACTATGGGGACGAGTTGCTGAGAATTAAGGATAGAGCAGGTCATAATCTCGTATATAGTCCTACGAACGAGGAGGCGATAGTTGACGTTTTTAGAGGTCAGATTAGTTCTTACAAACAACTACCGTTATCTTTGTATCAAATAAATTGGAAGTTTAGAGACGAGATACGACCACGATTTGGACTCATGAGAGCTAGAGAGTTTCTTATGTTTGATAGCTACTCGTTTGCGAACGATATGAAGGAGGCGGAGAAGATTTACTACGATCATTGCGAGGCGTATTTGAGGATTTTTCGTAGAATTGGACTGAAGGCTATTCCTATGCAGGCGGATAATGGTGCGATAGGTGGAACATTTAGCTGTGAGTTTCAGATATTAGCTGATACCGGTGAGAGTGGCGTTTTTTACGACAAGGATAGCTACGATAGGTTTTGTGAGCTATACAACAGCGACGATGTGAAGTGGAGTGAGATAATGAAGATAGCGAATGGTAAGACTTGGGCTTTTACCGATGAGAAGTATGACGCTAAGTATTGTAAGGATAATCATTTCGATATTCACGAGGCGAGGGGGATTGAAGTTGGACATGTTTTTATATTTGGTAATAAGTATACGAAGTCGATGAACGTCAAGATAAAGGACGCGAGCGGTAAGGATATATATCCAGAGATGGGTTCGTATGGTATAGGTGTGACGCGTGTTATGGCTGCTTCGATTGAGGCCATGCATGACGATTATGGAATAATTTGGTCGAGTGCGATTTCTCCGTTTGATAAGGTTATTATCAATCTAGACCCGAAGAATGACGAGATAAGAGCCTTTTGTGATAAGATCTATGATGACTATATTCGCAAAGGCGTCGACGTTCTATATGACGATACAGATAAATCCGTTGGCGAGAAGCTATCCGTAGCTGATTTGTTAGGTATACCAGAGCAGATTATTTTTGGAAAGAAAAACTTTGTTAACAATAAGGTTGAAATAAAGAATCGTATTAGCGGAGAAAAGAGTATTATTGATATAGGTGAACTATAAGTTA
>CALCWF010000013.1 GCA_937906355.1 uncultured Rickettsiales bacterium | reverse complement strand
ATGACGCCACATTCGAAAAAAAAAATAAACTATTCGACGCCATTGCTGAAGGCGTGGGTGGAGTCGATAAAATACCAAACGAGATGTATAAGATACTCGTCAAGGATATTATAATATCTGATTTTGTAAGTGTTGAAAAAGATTACGAATCTGCATCAGAAGGGGAAAAACTCTTATCTAAATTTGCGGAGCACCAGAGTGGAAAGGCTGTTTTTGATGAAATAGCAAATGATGTAACTTTTCAAAATAATTTTGAAAATTCGATAGACCGAAATTATCAAATAAATTTTTTCAAAGGCGTAGCTGAAACGTTTTATCAAAATTCATCATATAATGTAGAATTCGGTAAGCTGATTATTAAAAACGAGAATATCGTGAATGACGATGGGATGAATGACGATGCGATAGACGTTATTGTCAATAACGAAAGTTTCAATGAAATTGTAAGAGATTTATCTCAAAAAATCAATGACGATAAACTTAACAAGTTTATTGAGAAGTGCGACGCATTGGATGTGAATAATAATGGTGAGATTTCTAATTTTTTAAACAAAATACAAAAAATTTTCTCTGATTCTACTATCAGTGACGGAAGAAATTATAAGGTTAAATTAGACAGTGAAAACTATAGAAAATTAATAAATAAAACGATAGAGATTCATAAAAAATATGAAAATGTTATTCCAGTAGAAGATACACAAGTGCGAGAAAAAAATGATGGTTGTGCGAATATTAAAACATTTCTCAAAATCAAAGGTCTAGTATCACCTTTCTTACAGCCTTTTGGCTATTTCAATCGCTTTTCTAACAACCAGTCTACTCAAAAAGAAGCAACACGTGCATTAGAGCATTTCTTATCTATTTGCGACTATTGTACTAAAGAATATTTTAATACTTTATTCAATAGGGCTTGGTCGTCGTTTCAGAAAATTAGCCCAGAGTGTATAGGAAGAATTTTTGAATTCAAAGATGAGGATCGTACTACTGGAACGGTAAAGCAAAATAAGTTATTCGACAGTTTTAAAGGTACGAGACTAGGGAAGATAATTTCGATGGACAAATTTGCCGGGGAAACGGTAAGTGGCGTAGTGCCGTTTGCGGAGGATGTTAATAATATTGATTATTGTAAAAAAATAATCGATCAAAAAAATTTTCTCAATGTTGCTCCAAAGTATTATTTAATATTCATAGACACAAAATGCTTTGACAAAATAGCAGAAACAGAAGGTCTTGATTATGTTTTAAATAAATGTTTCGCGATGAAGTCAGATGGCAAGATCGACATGCATAAAGGTTTTGCAAAGTTGATAGACAACCCGATGCATACTGATTACTATGGGAAATTTACAGATTTGATGCTTAAAATAGTTCATAAAGAAGACGATCTTAAAAAGATGATTTCTTTCTTTGATAAACACGATTTATTACGCCAAGCGATACTGCCAGGTATATATAAAAGAAGAAAAGAATTATTTAAAAACGAGCTGAACGGTGCGGTCGACGAGCAACAAAAAGATGAAGCAAATGCTGGAATAGAGAAGTTTGATACTCTTTATAAGAAGTATGAACATACAGTTAGCAATACACAACGATTGAAACCGATCGAATACACTAAGCTGTGTGAAAATATAAATATCGACCTACTTTATAATAGTATAGACGAAGTTGAGCTAAAAAACGACGATGAGTATAAACAAGATAAGAATGTGAAAATTTTATGTTATAAAGATGCGGGCGGAAATGTAGATATCAAGGCTTTCAATAGTGAGGTTGCCAAGCTGGTGATTACGGATTGCGATAATGGTAAAGTAAAGTGGAAAAAAAGCATAAGAGAAGATAAAGGAGAAGAGGAAGTTGATAAGATCTTTTATTTTGATAATCAAAGAAAACTGATTGATACGTATCTTGGAAAAGACATCGACGAGCAGGTGAAAATAATCGATTGTATAAAGAGTAAAAAAGA
>CALCWF010000012.1 GCA_937906355.1 uncultured Rickettsiales bacterium | reverse complement strand
ATCTATATTTACGTAAGGTAAATATTCTTGTTTGTTTTGGCAAATGCATTTGCGACCATTTCGTCTATTAAAATAGCGTCTATTTTCCTATTTATCAGTGATTCCATTCCGACGTAGTTGTCGTCGAAAAATATTATTTCTATCTTATCTTTTGCTTTAAGTTTTATGTTATGCTGTTGTAAGAACTCTTGATGCGTGGTTCCGGTTTGAACGCCGACCTTTTTTCCATATAATTCTTTCAAATTTGTGAAACGTTTGCCGTTACCTATTAACGAGTAATGCGATTTGAAGTAACCGTCCGTAAAATCGACTTTTTCGCGTCTTTCGTCCGTTGCCGACAGACCTGCGATTGCCATTTGCACTTTTGCACTATTTAATGACGCGATTATCGAATTGAACGACATATCGTTTATTTCGAACTGAATGCCAGTTATCTTATTAATTTCTTGCAATATATCCATATCTATCCCAACTATCTTTCCGTTACGCATCATTTCGAATGGCGGGAATGGAATGTTTGTAGCGACTTGTAGAACGATTTTTTGTTTTTCATTTTGTTTATTACTTTGTTTTTTGCCTTTAGATATGTCATTTTTTATGTTATTTTTTACCACTCCATTGCTGTTGTTTTTTGACAAATTAGTAATGTCGTTTTCGACAATGTTCTTGCTTTTTTCTTGTGTTTCAGTGGCCGATACGGCGTAAGAATTTGTGCTTACAACTGCAAATAGTGCCACTATAACGAGTGATAGTTTGAATAGAACTCTTTTCATAAATTCTGTCTATATACGAGAGGCCGGAATGGGATTCGAACCCATGATCAAGGATTTGCAATCCTCTGCATTAGACCAACTTTGCTATCCAGCCACATCTTAATGTGTGATAGATGTTTATAAAAATCAATAGTTTGACGTAAACAATATGCATTGATATAATTTATCGATACGCGGAAATTGGTATTTGAAATATTCGTTTTTTAGCTCATTTTGGTTTTACTCTTTTTATTTTCTTTATTCTAATTGCTGTTCGGTTTTAAGATTTAGTTATTGTGATTAATTTGATTAAAACTCGTTCTTATTATTGTCGAATGCTTTTCATTCATGTTTGTATTTGTTAGAGTAGTTTATTGTTTTTGACTCTTTAAATTCATTGGCGTCGCTTGTCTTGACTTTTATCAAATGAACTAAAAAAGAGAGCGTTGCGACCGTGGTGGAATGGTAGACACGTAGCCTTGAGGTGGCTATGCCGAAAGGTGTGAAGGTTCAAGTCCTTTCGGTCGCACCAAGATAGTTTTCTACTTCTCTTCTTGCTACAACATTTTTGACTTTTCCTTGTTCTATTAGCATAGTAAGTTTTTCAAAGCTTCCAATATCAACCCAATCAAAGTTTGCAATACAGCATACTATGTTTTGAGCTTTTTCGATTATTGCCCTATCGAAGGCTATATTTGGCAATTTTGAGAAGTTGTTTACATCTGGCGACAGTAGATATTGTTTTCCATTCAGTGTACTTAGTTTGATTTCATTTGCAATTGATATTGTTGATTGTTGAAGTTGTTGTATGTCTTCCGTCAGTGTTTTTGTATTTAGAACAAAGCTTCCACTATTCCAGTAGTAGCCATTGTTTTTAACGAAACACTTGGCTTTTTCGATATTTGGTTTTTCTGTGAATTGTTTAATTGGAAATATACATGAACTATAATTATCTTTCATTTTGATTTTGCTTTTGTTTTTATTGATTTGTATATAACCATAATTTGTATTCGGCTCCGTTGGTTGTATCCCAAATAGCACATGTTTATCGCATGAATAAGAGAATATACAGCTTTTTTGCACGTCTGAGCAGAAAGCATCGTTGTTTTCTATATAAGAATCACTCGGAGTGATTAACATCACGTCGGTATTTTCGATTTGTTGAGTATATTTTAGTGCCAAGACGACAGAAGCGAATGTGTTATGACGTTCTGGTTCAGCAATTATACTATAATTGTAGTCGTTAACTTCTCGTAGTTGTCGTTCGACGATGCGTGTGTATGCTTCGTTGCATAGAACGACGATAGTTTCGGTTTGAAAATTCATTCTCAACCTACGTACTGTTGCTTGAAAGAGGCTATTGCCGTCATTGAGTAACGGGATAAATTGCTTCGGTAGTTCGGGCGTAGAGATAGGGTATAGCCTCCTTCCTAAACCTCCTGCTAAGATTATTGGTAAAATTTTCATCCCCTTTTACTTGGAAAAGAGATGATGTTTGATATAAGTCAAATCGTTTTTATTTTTTGACTTTGTTTGAAAAGTTTTGATATGTTTAAAACAAACTTGATTAAGATTTTTACTACTAATTCTTCCTAATCTACTAATTTTAACTTTATATCTGAGAAGATAGATTTATCTATTCCAAAGTATATATTTAATCGATCTAGTATAGATTTTTTGCTGTATGGGAAATCTATCATGAGCTGTCTATCTTTTGTGATACAGAATAAAGTTTTGTTAATAATGCCTTTATTGTTTAGTTTGCCGAAGACTATTTTGCATGGATTAATTTTACACGCAAGTGTGTCGCCAAGAATATCGTTCCAGTGTAGTAATAATCTATCGTCGTGGAAGTTTCGTTTTTTAATTTCCTCTTTGTTTAATGATAGTAACATTTCGTGTAGTGAAAATGTATTATAATAGCGTCGCTCGTTAGTCATCCGTCTATCGTTTGATTTAGATTTTTATATACAATATCAATGTTCATTCGATTGACATACAATGTCATTACTTATTGCAACTTACGTACTTACTATTTTTACGAAAATTGTTATATCCGATCCGTGAGCTCTTGTTGACGCTATTGAACCAAGGCATTTGATATCTTTTATGATTTTTCGTCTTACTCACGACGGAGTTATAGTTCTTGTACGAAGTATCTGGCTCTCGCACATGTTTGTCCTTGTTGTCTCGAAGGCTATTATTGCCAAATCTTCCCCTCTCTAACTCTATATTTGCCTCAATTTTACCGTAATTTCTACTTTCTATTGATATCGTCGGTGCGTTATTAAGTCTGAATAGTTCGCGTTCTCTTTCTAATTGTAGACGATGAAGATTAGCTATTTCTGCCTTTAGAACCATCAGTGAGACCAGAAATCTTCTTAGACCTAATGGGAGAGAGCCGAGATCTATTCTGCTAAGATCGAGTTGTGTATGCATATCTCTCAAAAGGTCTTCTATTAGTTTTTGTATTTTACGAACAAGGTCTCGATACATTTTTGGAGATAAGTGCATTTTATCTAGCATTCGTGCAATTTTGAGAGACAGACGTTTA
>CALCWF010000011.1 GCA_937906355.1 uncultured Rickettsiales bacterium | reverse complement strand
GTTTTCTGCTTTAAGTTTATCTTTTAAATCATTGAGCCACTTTTGAAGCATTACCTTGAAGAAAGCACGATGTCGCTCACACATATATGGGTCATTCGCCGTCTTTGGATTATAGTCTTCTGGTAGCTCGACTATCTTACCACCAACTTCAACTTTTAGAACACTCATGAAAGTATACGCGTTATTCGAGATAGATAAAAAATTAAAATCAATATCTGTATCATAAGACGTATTATAAGAGATAGATTTATATCTATGTTTTGCTTTCGTATTTCTTATCATTAATTATTATTCGAAAATATAGAGACGATAGATGTTTTACTTTAAGATAAAAAGCTTGCTTTTTAATTATTAACTTACGATTGTAAACCGTTAGTATTTATGAAGATTTTTCCTTTAAAGTCGTTGAATTCGGATAATGTTAAGGACGGTAGTTGCTGTAAGAAATGTTGCTTAGCTTGTTATATCGTCTCGACGACGCTTATATCTGCAATTGTAGCACTAATTGTGTGTAAGATTACCGTTAGTTCGAATGTTAAAAAGACGATAGAGAAGGATCCGAAATTTATAATATCTTCTATTGAAAAGATGTATCAAAAGGAGAGAAAAGACGCACAAGAGAAGGCACTTAAAAAGGCACCAGAAATGGCGGAGAAGATAGCTAAGGGCGATAATCCATTTTTTGGTAATCCAAATGGTTCGAAGGTTGTAATTGAATTTTTCGACTATGCCTGCGGTCATTGTAAGAGACAGGCTACTGAACTTTATAAGTTAGTAAGCACAGACAGCGACGTGAAAGTGATCTTAGTTGATTTACCAATTATGTCAGCCAACTCTTTGACGGCCGCACAAGTTGGCGTGTATATTGGTATCAATAATCCGGCGAAGTTAGATAGATTTTACACTGAAATGTCTAAACATAATGTAGACATTGCTTCAATAAAGGCTGTTTTGAAAATGATCGGTTTACCAGAGAGCTATGTGAATAGTGCGAAGAATGATAAAAAGGTTGCGAAGATTCTGGAAGCTAATTACAATGATGCAAGAGATATTGGTTTGCAAGGAACGCCAGCTTTATTAGTCAATGGTAAATTCGTTGGCGGTGCTGTTTCAGCCGATGATTTGAAGGCTATGTTAAAATAGCAGTCTTTCTTGCTATATAATATACGGACACTAGTGCAAATGTCGTTTGTTGTTAGCATGTGAACAGTTGGTGTGTTGTATCGACGGCAAGTAGAGTTATGTCGACATTTACGATTGCAACTGCGGTAGAATAGAGTTTCTGTTGTTATATTTTGACAAAAACGAAGGAGTGTAAAGCGTTAGACAGACTGTGTCATATAGTTAGTGATACAAAGTGTATTAGAAACGGAGACGTCTTTTTTTGCTTTAAAAAAGCCGAGAAGTATGTGGACATAGCGACCCTAAAGAAGGCAGGAAGCGTCTTCTGTGAGAAGGGTTTTTTGAATAGAATTGTTTATACCTTGAAGATCAATGATAAGCAGATTGAGACTTTAAAAAGTAAAGTATTTGAAATATGTGGTGCAAAAGAATTGCAAAAAGAACTAGTGAAGCGACTGAAAGATAGATATAAAGTTCCGAAGAAGTTAATAGCCGTCACAGGAACGAAGGGTAAGACTTCTACTTGTTGGTATGTATTACAATTTCTATCGAATCTTGATATAAAGTGTGGTTATATAGGGACGCTCGGGGCATACTACTACGATAGTGATAAAAAAAAGATTATAAGTGCGTATGACGAAAAGACGTCTACCGATCGCTCAACGTTGACGACGCCTTCGGTTGATTGTCTGTATAGACTATTCGATATTATCTGTTCTAATGGCGTTGAATGTGTTGTATTCGAGGCTTCTAGTCATTCTCTCGTGCAGGGTAGGATAGATGGTTTACATATCGATTGTGGTTGTTTTATCAATTTAAGTCAAGATCATCTAGATTATCATAAGACAATGGATGAATATTTTAAGGCAAAAACTTTATTATTTAGTAAGTACCAGAATAGTGGAGATATAGCAATTTTGAATGCAGATGATAGTAGATACGAGGAGCTTTACAAAATATGTCAAAAGAAAGGTCTAAATATATTTTCACTTGGGAAGAGCGATGTTAGAAGTAAACATTATAGCGGTCGCGATGATAATAGCAGAGACGCGGGCGACGACAACAATGAGAGTGGCGAGATTAGTATAAGTATTACATCAATAAAGCAAACATATAATTGTCAGAGTGTAGAGTTTGAGGCGAAAAACGAAAATCTTAACAGCACGTGTCGTGCGAAAGATGATGTTCAACGCGAGCGGGAGAAGTTTGCGTTCGAGACATCTATATTAGGTACATTTCAAGCATATAATGTGCTGGAAGCTATCATTGTTTGTAGTTCAATGTTTAGCGTTCCACTGCAAAAGTTGTGTCGTATTGCAACGAGCATAAAAGCACCACTTGGGCGAATGCAGAGAATTGAAAACGAAGATATATTTATAGACTACTCACATACTCCTAAATCTCTAGAAGAGAGTCTGAATTTATTGAGAAGTTTATATAAAAACATAATAGTTGTGTTTGGTTGCGGTGGTAATCGTGATAAACAAAAGCGACCTATAATGTTAGAGATTGCGAAGAATATAGCTGATTTTGTCGTTGTGACGAGTGATAATCCAAGAACAGAGAGGCAGGAAGATATAATTAACGATATTTTATGCCTCGAAAGAAAGAATGCAGGCAACCAATTGTTTAATGACGATTTTGTTATAGCGGAAATACAAAAAATAAGAGAAAGATATAAAATAAGAGAAAGATATGGGAAAAAAAGGAACACGAAAAGTCGTTTAGATGATTTGTTTATTAATGTCGTATACGACGACTCAAAACACAACGGAGAGAAAGAGGATCATTTTAATAGTATCTTCGTTATTCAAGATAGAAAGAAGGCAATAGCTTATGCCGTATCGCAATACACAAAGTATAAACGATATATAGCAAATGGATGCATTCATGACAAAAAAAACATGACAACCGATGACGACGAAGTTGGCATTAGCAACGATACGAACAAGGCGACGGTCGGGAAAATAGCGGTTCTTATTGCCGGTAAGGGGCATGAAGATTATCAAATAATTGGAGGTGAAAGACTACATTTTAATGACTATGAAGAGGCATTTACGGCATTAAAGAAAACAAGTAAAACAAGCAAAACAAGCAAAATCTAGCACTCCCAATAATTTGTGCCTTCGTTATCGTCGACGGAATGTCCAAATATATCGAGAATTGGCTTTATATCGATTTCTTCGATCGAAGAGATATCGCTTGCGTTAAGGAAGGATACAAGTTGTTTGTCGCGTGAGAAATCTACAAAATTCATTGTTTTAAAGCCACTTTGCTTTTTATTTAATAACGTTCCACCGCCACGAAGTTTTAGATCGTATTCCGCAATTTTAAAACCGTTATCGTTATTTCTTAAAATTTCAAGTCTACCAGTTTCTTCTCCAATCTTTTCAGAAACAAAAGGCAAAGACCAACTAAAAACATTTAAGAAATCAGGTAGAATAAAAGGATGAGGAGAATAATTATATTGTTGAATATTGATATTATTTTTATTTAATTTAATAAC
>CALCWF010000010.1 GCA_937906355.1 uncultured Rickettsiales bacterium | reverse complement strand
ATTGTTACTGACGAATATGGCGGAACGCTTGGAGTTGTATCCATGGAGGATGTTCTTGAGGAGATAGTTGGGGATATAAAAAATAACGAAGAAGAGAAGACGGATGTTGTTTGTATTAAGAATAGCAACGGAAGCTTCAATGTTAGTGCTGAGATGAGTCTATCCGATGTGAATGATGAAATTGGTAGTCATTTTGAAAATGACGAGGTGTCAAGTATTGCTGGCTACTTGATAAGTAAGATAGATAAAATACCAAATCTTGGAGCAAGCTTCGAGTTTGATGGCTATAAATTTACGATATTGAAGACTACTGCGACGAGAATTAAAGAGATAAATATAGCGAAATTATCCTCTATTGACGAGAATGTCGACACAACTGTCGATACTAATAATGCTGTTAGTAGCATTGATACTGCGAATACAGAAAATACAACGTCCGTTCAGTTAGACGATAGCAAAGAAGAGGATGGTTTGAATCTTTTTGATAGCGTTGGGCGTGCTAATGATTTAGTGCAAGATGATGAAAAAAAAGAAGTTAGTCACCATGAAAGTAATGAGTATAGCGAACGTGAGAATATTGACGATCGTAGCTACAATCATCATAGTGATGATTACGAGAACGACAAATCAGATAAGAGTGAACGTATATATGATAGCGTTGAGAACAATGAAAACGATATTGAAGATTATATCAATGACGACGACGATGATGATGATAGCAATAGCGATGACGACGATAAATAGAACGACGAATAGGTCGTTTTAGTCGAATTTGATTACGATTTATTTTTCAGTTCAGAGTCAGCGTAATTAGATTGTGAATTTTAACGAGTTGTATGTCTTTTAATAAAGTTTTTAAATTCGCGAAAATCTTTTTTCTTCTTGCGATGATGTCGTATTCTATTGCACTATTTGTTGCGAATATTTTCTATTATAGAAATAGCATCAATTATGCCAATGATAATTCTGTCAGTGGAGAGCATACGGAGAAGATAAGTTTTTTACCAAAGATCTCGTTCGGTATAGATATAGTCGGCGGACATCAACTAACGATAGCTATTAATTCGTCCGAGGCAGTAGGAGAGTTTGTAGATAACAGTAAAGAAACTATTTTAAATATCTGCAAGGAGAGTGGCACCGAGTGCTATATAACGGATACCAATGTTAGAAGCAATGTGAAGAGTAAGATAGTTAGAGATGGCGTAAAAGGTGAATCAAAGAATGGCGAGAAAAATAACGTCGAACACGTCAAAAGATTGACTATGAGAGTGCGATTAAAAAACAATAGCAACAGAAAAGATAGTAAAACTGATGAAAAATACATGAAGAAACTGATCCGCGATATAAGAAGAACGTTATATCAATGGGATATCGACGTCATGCGCGACAATAAGGACGATAGTGATGGGCTAACTTCTCTTTCTATGTCGTTGTCGGACAGGACGATCGGGAAAATAATTGCAGATATGACAGATAAGGCGATTTTAATTTTGAAAAATCGTATCGATGGCGTTGGTGTTAGAGAGATATTAGTTCAGCGATACGGAATGAATAAGATTATCATTTTAATACCACGTGATGTTAATATCGAACATGTCAAAAAGGTCGTGAATACGACCGCGAAATTGAATTTTCACTTAATGGATAGTCATCATATCTTTCGTGAGAAGCCAAAACAAATAGTTAAAGATCACTTACTTTTACCATCTTACAAGTCAGTTGACGGAAACGGAACCTATTATATAGTCGAAAATAAGGCTGTTCTTAAAGGTGATTGCATAACTGACGTTCAGCCAAATATTGACGGCATTAGCAACTCGATTAATTTTAGAATGAATTCGAGTGGAACAAAGAAGTTTTCGGATATAACTGGGAAAAATGTAGGTAGATTACTCGCAGTGGTTCTTGACGAGAAGGTTTTGATGGCACCGATGATAAATGTTCCTATTACCAATGGAGGTGCGTCTATCACGGGACACTTTACGAGCGAGGAGGTTAGAGATTTGTCTATTTTACTACGTTCAGGATCTTTACCTGTGAAAATCTCGATCATAAATGAGAGGCAACTAGGCTCTATGTTTGATAGAAATTTGCTGTCTAATGCGTTTATTTCGTCTATATGCTCTTTACTTATCGTCACATTAGTGATGGTCACGTGCTATAAGGTATACGGTCTCATTGCAATAGTCGCACTAGTATTGAACTTTTTGTTTACTCTTTGCGTCATCTCTGTATTTGGAATAACATTAACGCTACCTGGTATAGCCGGCTTTATTTTAATGCTCGGAATGGCTACAGATGCTAATATATTGATTTACGAGAAGATGAAGGATCTGCGTAGACAGGGAGTAGATAACGATAAGATTGTCGTGAATAGTGGATTCGCACGAGCGATCGGAACGATATTTGATGCTAATATAACGACGATTATCGCTGGAATAGCGTTATTCGGCTTTGGCGATAGCTTTATAAAAGGTTTCTCAGTTACACTGATTTTCGGCATACTTTGTTCGATATTTACCGCTATTAACGTTACGAGGATGATGATAGACGTATTTTTGTCTATGAAAGATAGAATTATATACGGTCGCTCGTGCTATTAGTCATTCTTGTCAACATTTGTTCCGTTAATATCTGCCACTTGAAATCCGTTGCTATTATATTAATGTAGTCTATGTTTACTCCGTTTACCGCTAGGACAATTTTATTGAGATTGTCATTTTTATCGAATGGTTGCAGATATGTATATCCTTTTAAAAGCATCTTTTTATAACTTTCTTCTAAAACTTTCTTCATGAACTCTTTTTTCGTCTTAGCATTGATTGTTTTTTTTGTTTTACGTTTACTCTTATTTACGTTTTTCTCTTCATCTGGAATTTTGTAGATTTCATATAGTTCGAACGGAGAACACCCGACGTCGTTTTTTTCCGATAGAATAAATGCTTGTATTTTTTTGTGTTTGTCGCTAAGTAGTTGGTTCCAAGGATAATAAGTGCACTATATGATTTGTCTCCAACTTGATAAGGTACACCTCATTGCGAATATGGTAATAAAGAACAAAGAAGCAAGCCCTCCACAAATTTGTGGAGACTTGCGTTTTACGGCTTATATTATACTTCTTCTTCTCCAACCATGGCTCTTGCCATTGGATCATCTTCAAATGTCTCCAGGTATGGACGTATATTTTCGTGACGGCTAGTTCTTGCCCAACCAAGTTCATCCAAATTGTTAGCGAGAAAATCGTTAAATACAGCTTCGATTACAGGAACGGAAACTGAATTGCCAAACTGCTTGTAGGCGAACTTGTCCGATGGATTTACAACGAAATCATCAGGGAAACCTTGCAAGCGAGCACACTCACGCGGAGTGATGTGA
>CALCWF010000009.1 GCA_937906355.1 uncultured Rickettsiales bacterium | reverse complement strand
AGAGAGAAATGTTCGTTCTAGGAGTGCTAAGTTGAGAGTTGCTGTGAGAATATAATCAGACGAGATGTAATTAGACGATTACGATTAGAACGTGTTATTCGTTGCATTATATGTTGTTGTATTGTATCGTCAGAACTCGATTGCACTTGATTTGGCGACGACGCATGTGTGTATTTGACGATTATAAAATAACTTGATAATAATATTTAGATCTTGTGCTATCTTGCTGAATAGGTTTGTTGCTATTAGATTTCAACGACTTGTCGTATAATTGGATCCTTCGTCTAACGGTTAGGACATCAGATTCTCATTCTGACAATAGGGGTTCGATTCCCCTAGGATCTACCATATATAGTGAGAATTAGGGGGTCATGGCTCAATTGGTAGAGCACTTGTATCGCATACAAGGGGTTGTGGGTTCAAGTCCCATTGACTCCACCAGTGAGCGTCCTTGTTTTTCCGTGTCATTTTAGAATTTGAACTATTTGTAGCGATGAAAAGTGAGTATCAAATTTTGCATACGTTCAGGTGAGAGATCTTTGTATATAGAATACATAGAGAATCTTTATATTGCTTTTTTTGATTTCTACTATAATTGAGATACACAAGAGCATGAAAAGACCTGTAGGATATATAAGCTATACGCACGGACTCGACGGCAAGGTGAAGATAGTTCCTCTTGTTCCTATTGGCGATTTTAGACGTTATTTAGATGATGGACGTATCTATATAGATAGTGGAGCGTGGCAAAGAGTCGTAGTAAAAGAAAAAGAGACAGAGAAAGAGACGGAGAAAGATAAAAAAGTGGCGGGAGAACGTGGGAATAGAAAAACAAAAGGAGAAAGTGATGAGATTGATGACGAAAATCGTGAGTATACGGAGATACATATGAGTATATTCGCTTTTGACGGGAGGATTTTTTTGTGTAGAATTAAACATGTCGACGATATTGATACCGCTAAGATTGTGGTTAAAAACGAAATATTTGTAGACGTAGATGAAGACGAAGATTATATAGATGCTGAAAGGATAATTGGCTTCAATGTTTATACGAATCATGGCGGAGATGTATTGAATACAGTTCGGGCTTCAAAAAAGAGGTGCGATAAAAGTTTGTATGGTAAAGTCGTAGATTGCGGTGATTATGGCTGTGGTATGCTTATCGAGATAGAACTTACGAACGGGAAAAGTGAGTTTATTGCGTGCAATAAGACTAATATCATTTGTATCGATCGTGACGAAAAGAGTATAGTTATACGAAAAGATATGTAAATTATACGACTACGATACGTCTACGATATGTGTCAGAAAGTATCATTGTCGTCGATTATTAGAACCGCACCTCCGTGTCTTGTGCGTATATTTACGACGTTATCGAATATATATCTATTTGCCTTTGATAGTGATTTTGTTATTCTTCCGTCTATCAGCCAGAATATAGCCGGACATGCTACTGTATATGATAGAATTGTTATATTTTTTTGCTCTTGAGTGAGAGACGATACTTTCTCGTCGGCTATCCCTGAGAGAGAGAAGGACGATAGACTGGCGTTCGATAGATCGTATCCTGTATACATTAGCGATACGATTTTTATATTTTCTCTTACAGTTAGTTCTTTGTCGAGAAATGTGGAATTAGTTAGAAATAGGCTATTTTGTTGTATATATATTCTTGCGTTTTTATCTGTTTTTATCGAATTACAGTTTACCGTGAGATCGTAGTTGTTTTTTTTCATTAAATTTACCAGTTTTGTAGTTTTGTCTATTCCAGAGAATACAGTGAATAGATCTGACATATTTTTTTTATCTTTTAGTTTTGCTGAATATTTTTTTGCTTCACGGATTACTATGTCTTTTTTGAAAAAACCGGTTATTTTTAGTGTTAGAATGTCCTCTGACTTATTTTCCTCTTTTGTTTTTTTTGTCTCTTTATCGTCTTTTTTATTCTCTGTTTTTTTATAGTTATTACTAATATTATCATTATTATGATTACGATTCGTCATTCTCGACTAACAAAAAACAAAAACATTTCGTGAGCAGAGTTTACAACTCGAAACTACTAATCTTTTTTCTTTTCTCTATTACTAATTTCGTAGAAACACTTTGTTGCGTTCGTGAAGCTGATTTGTATATTTTTTATTTTATTATCACTACAACAGTCGCCTATTGCGAATATGTTTTGTTCGTCCGTCTCGTTTGTATGTCGATCGACGTATACACCGCTATTGTCGAAATTGACCGCTAGCTTGCTATTTTCGAGGAACGTGCTTTTTGTCATTCTCAGACCGTAGAAGACTAAGAGATAGTCGCACTTTATACGTTCTTCGGAGTGTGTTTCGACGTTTGATATTTTTATCTCTTTTATGAGTCCTTTTTTTTCGTCCCCGATGAGCTCGGTGATTATGTATGGCGTTTTCATTGTGTTATTTTTTTTCTCGAATACTGCTTTGAAGATGTCGAATTGATCGTTTTCTGAGTTTTCGATGCTTCTTCTATGGACTACTTTGATGCTTTTAGCTATATCTTTCAGTTCCACGACCCAGTCGATTGCACTATCTCCTCCGCCTGTGATGACTACGTTTTTTCCCGCGAAGAGATTTTTGTTATCGACGTTGTAGAACAAACTCTTTCCTTCGAATTTGTCTGCGTTTGACATTGGTAGCTTGTTTGGAGTATTTTCTCCTTTTCCGAAGGCTAATACTATGTATTTGCATATGATTTCTTCGTATGATTTATTTTTGCCGTTGTAGATGTGTAGTTTGAATTTTTCATTGTTTATTTTTTTTATGCTTTGCAATGTGGTATCTAGAGAGATTGCTATATTTTGCTTTTGTTGCACTATATTTAGTAGGTGATTGCATGTATCTTTACCTTTGATTTTTTCTATCAGAGGTATATTGTATATATATTTCTCTCTGTATAGATTGACTTGTCCGCCGACGCTATTGGAGCTTTCGATGATTGAGACGTTGAGTTCACTTGAAGCGAATTTTGACGCCAGAAATAGTCCAGACACGCCACCTCCAATTATACAGACATCGATATTATTGACGTTTTTAGAAGACATAACCAATATACTATATGCAGTTCGGTTGATAGAAGCTAGTTTATAGACTCTATCGTGATAGATGGATATTATATTTATAAATATCAACTACTGTGTATACTACCTGATAGATAGAATATTGAAGGTATCACATTAGCCGATTCCGATCGTTGATAGAGTTGATTTTATTCCTTTGAATAATATTTCGACTATTGAGATAAATGGTTTCATTATCCCAATTTTATTGTTAAGATAGTTGAACGCTAGCCATATGAGAATTACGCACGCTATGATTTTTATGATCTTAATCGCCACAGATCCGATTGAGAGGAAATTTTTTATTAGTCCGAATATCATATCTTATACGTAAGACGTTTTTTGTTTGCACGACGGATGGTTGTATTATTTCTTTTTCTTATTACTTCCATCGAGCATCATCTTTGCTTTGTCGATTATTTTTTCACTACCATCTTTCCCGAGGATACGAAGTAGTAAATTTTGCAACTTATCGACGTTTATTTCGTCATTTTCTACTGATTGTTTTATTTCATCGATGCTTACAGTATCGAGTATTTGACTTATCGAGTTTCCTGATATACTATCGCTACCTTTATCGTTGACAGTTTGTTGTGTGCGTTCTAATATTTTTTCACTATTTTTTGTTCCGAGAATTTGCGATAGGAGATTTTGTAGTTCGTCCATATTTATATCACCGTTTTGAATAGAGTTTTTTATTTTATCTACATCTACGCTATTCACTACGTCGGCAATGAAATTATCGGGTATTTTATCAGACATAAAAATATAACAAAACGTTATTATTTTAATTCAATAAAATAAAAATGCAAATGATATTATTTTCTTCATTTACATCGTTTGTCGTTTTTTCGTGTATTATGCACGTAGCTATCGGTGTTTATTGCATATTTTCATTGTATATTTTTGACGATCGATACACACTTTTGAATTTTTTTTTTCATTAGATTGTTATAGATGTTGATAGCTTTATTGCTTTTACAATCCTCGATGTTTGTATCATTGTCATCGATTGGAAGAATGAATTTTATGAGTTCGATATTTATTTTATTACCGTAGATATTTTGACATTCTAACATGTGGAAGTTTCGAGAATCTTT
>CALCWF010000008.1 GCA_937906355.1 uncultured Rickettsiales bacterium | reverse complement strand
CTCTACCTACTGAGCTACAGAACCAACTCATGGTTGCGAGGGAAGGATTTGAACCTGCGGCCTTCAGGTTATGAGCCTGACGAGCTACCGGGCTGCTCTATCCCGCATCATCATAAAAAGTGTATCACTTTCGCGAGTATAATTGTCAAGTAAAACAGTTAAAGCAAGTGAAACAGTCGAAGACAAATATACATATAAGAATATGTAAATACAGTTTTTTCTACTATTGATATTTATATCAATTTATAAATATAACGAGTTATAATATAGTGTATTAATCTCTCTCTATGAAAAAGATAAGAGTTGCATTCTTTGGCTCGAGCACGTTCTCGATTCAAACGCTAAGATATTTAATAGAAGATAACGATATATCCGTCGAGTGTGTAATAACTATGCCACCAGCTGAAAAAAATAGAGGCAAGAAACTATCGAATAATATAGTCCATCTTTTCTCCAAACAAAACGGAATAAGTGAAGATAATATATTGACGCCAAATACGCTTAAAAATAATGCAGAACTGTTAAAAATACTACGTAGTAAGCAATTAGATTTCATAGTTGTCGTCGCATACGGGAAAATAATAACGAAGGATATAATCGACTTACCAAAATTTGAAATCTTAAATCTGCATCCTTCCGCTCTACCGAAGTATCGCGGTGCTGCACCGATAGAAAGAGCAATAGAGAACGGAGATGGGGAGATAGGTATTTGTATAATGCGTATTAATACAGGACTCGATACCGGTGATGTAGCAATGCGAGAAAGATACGAAATATCCGAACAAGAGCATGCGAGTGATATTATACCTGAAATTGCAGATATTGGTGGAAAAATGATGATCGAGTCTATAAAAAATATATATATAAAGAATTCAGTCGTTGATAACAACGGAGACACTAGAGAAAATACCAAGGAAAGTAATAAGTATAAGAAAAGTGGTAAGATTACATTCGAGAAGCAAGACGATGATGGAATGACATACGCACCTAAAATTGAAAAGCATGAGTTATTTATCGATGTAAACGACGACAAGTTAACCGCTGAGAAGGTCTATAATAAAATTCGTGCTTTCAACGCATACAGTGGATGTTATATCGTATACAACAATCGGAGAATTAAAATTCTGAGAGCTAAGTTAGAAAGAAAAAAAGATACTACGATAAACAGTTCTAATGATAACAAACTTTTCGCACAGCTTGTTTTAAATAAGCACGAAATGTATTTTTCGTTTAACGATGGAATTGTTGTTCCGGAGGTTCTGCAAAAAGAAGGAAAAAATCCTATTAAGCTGAAAGATTTCCTGAATGGCGTAAATTAGTAGCGTAAATTACAAATTTAATCGTTATTTAAATTTTCGTCATACTCTCCAGATATTATCCTTTCCTATCGTCGCATCCGCTCAGTTCTAGACTATTTCCTTTAAACTTTATCGCGATCGGTGTGTTTTTATATTTATCTTTTACTATGATATAGCTTTCTTTTCTTTCTCTATTACTAATACTATTTATTTTATAAACACTATAATCAACTAACTCTGTCTCTGTTCTTGTGCTCAAAATTTTATCCCTATCTGCATTATCGACGAATACGAATATTATCTGCGTATCGTTGTGAGTATATATGCAGTATTTATCATCGAATTTATATATATCGTCAGGACGTGTATCGTCGTGTATGGTCGTTGTATTTTGCGACGTAGCGTCATTATCGACTCGATCTCCGTTGTTTACATTATAACATCTCATTAGCTTACTGCTCTTCGTCATTGCTTTTATCTCCTCGATTCCCAGATTTTGCGACCATACACTCTGTATGAATTCGCTCTTAATAGGCTCGATAGAGTAGTATTCTCCGTTCTCGTGGAAAACTATATTTTTGAAATTCCTACTATAAACAAGCATAATTTTCGGCTCAAATAAATACAAAGAAAAGCCAACAACGAATAGCGACAAACCGATTATTCTCAGTATTATTGCTCTCGATAGAAATACAATGACTATACCTGCAATGATTATCGCTAGTTGAGTATTTGACATCTGCTTTGTCAGTAGAAACGAGTAAGGAAGATTCGCTGTAAAATCTACTATTATACTGACGATATTCGCAAAAAAGCCCGATATTATGTAGAAAGTGTCTCCAATGTAAGTTCCGTTAAAAATCATCCCTATGAAACCTATTGGTAAGACCACAAATTCCGTCAACGGAATTACTGGTATATTTGATACGAGTCCTATCCAAGCATACTGCTTGAAGTGATATATCTCGAAGAATACCGTCGATATAGTCGCAACAATCGACGACGATAGCACACCACACATGTATCGAAACGTCGATCTACGTTTAGAGAATATTGAATTTTCCGTAATTGCGTTGTTATTGTATATACTCACTAGCCCAAAGACGGCCATAAAAGACATCTGGAACGACGGAGATAATATATTGTTCGGCTCCATGCATAGCATTATGAATAACGTGACAAATAGAACGTTTAGCGAAGATCTTGAACGATTGGCAAGTAGAACTATTGCACCAATTGATACCATTATAAAGCTACGCAAGGCCGATATAGGAGCATCAGCGATGCGAAGATAAAATAGGCACGCAAATATTGCTGGCATGATAGCGAGCTTTTTTACGTTATATTTTAATGCTATACTTGGAAATAGTGCGAAGAAATGTATAAAGAACGCAAGCACGAATCCGACAACGATAGACATGTGGAGTCCGGAAATCGCGAGAATATGAGCACAACCGGAATGTCTTATATTAGCTAGCTTATCCTTTGGAATAAAACTGTTGTTTCCTGTCAAAAGTGCGATAACGATACCAGAACCTACTGAATGATTATTTACTTCATAAATTCTCTGTTGAATTGCGTTACGTTTATTCTGTGTATTGAATCTTTCGAGAAATTTTTTAAATCTAGACGAACCCGAACTCTTTCCTTCTTCTTCTTTCTCCCTTTCTTTTTCTTCTTTTACTACTACTATTTTCGAGGTATCACTGGTATCAATATCGACGCCTTTTCTAAGTATTTCGACACTCTTAGCTCTACCAAGTGCTATGCTCTCGAAGAACTTAGCGTAGTTCTCGTAGCTTTTATCTTTAGGGAAGTATCTATATCTTCTTGCCGATAGTGATGTATTGATACGAACTAAATCTCCGTCACTTAGTGCACTATCGATTTTTTTCTTTACGATGTTTATAGAATTTACAGTGCTTAACTTATTATTTGGTTTGATATTTGTAGTGTCGTTCATGATATCGTCGACGCCTGAAAAATTTACTTCGTTATTGTATTTGATATTAATTTTTTTGTTTTGTATCGACGTTAATGGTGATTTTACGACCTCTATCGTTAGTATAGTATCTTGCGGAGTGAGTTTAACTCCCTTAACTATACCGTCTATTGTTATGTCGTGTATTCCTTGTTTGAAATCGTTCTTCTCGGTGATACTACACTTATGCATAGCAACGCCGAAGCCGATTGAGAACATTATCAAGAATTTTAGTATAATTTTACAAAAAAATGTTCCATTACTATCGATTTGAAGCATACAGACTGCAACTACGGCTATCGATAAAATGACGAAAGCTATTATAATCGTTCTCGTTGGTTCGTGCGTGAAAAAGCAACATAAAATTCCTACTACGAAGGTTATTATGGACCAAAAACGAATATTCTCATATTCTTTTCGCATGTCGAATGTTAGAAAGGTCAATATACGCTTCATTATACGAATTATATAAACTATATAACGACGTAAAACTCGTCGTTGAAAACTAATTATCAATATCTATCAAATATTATCAAAATCTAAATAGATATGCGTCCAATTGCACGTCCACAGATGTAGATAAACAGTGAATTTGCAATAGCTACGCTACATTTCTTGACTTTTATCAATCAACGAATCA
>CALCWF010000007.1 GCA_937906355.1 uncultured Rickettsiales bacterium | reverse complement strand
TATTTGTTTACCGCCCCAAGCCGCCTCTTTACCGTTCTCTTTCGGACATATGATGCCCATCTTCTTTATATCAGCGTATAATGCCACTGGTAGTACACCATTCACGTGTCTTATTTCACAATCAAGTCCAAGTTCACCGACAACAATATACTTCTCCGTCACTTCTTTACCTATTACTCCCATACATATAAGTATGCCAAGCATTATCGGTAGATCGTAATGCGTGCCTTCTTTCATGACGACCGCTGGAGCAAGATTTATTGTTATACGATACGGAGGAAGTATCAATCCTAATGTCGAGATCGCCGCTCTAATTCTCTCTTTACTTTCACTAACCGCCTTATCTCCAAGACCAACAATCGTCATTCCGGGTTGTCCTTTTGCAAAGTGAACCTCGACATCAATTTCGATTACTTTTATACCAGAAAGACAAATCGTCTTCACACAAGCAAGCATATTTTGATAAAAAAGACAATTATTAATAACTATTGATTGAGAAAAATCATTTTTAATAGCAAGCAATAAGTCATAAATCACTATAAAAACTAATTTGTATCTTTTGTCCCTACTCGTCCACAACAATGATTTTAATGATAAATAAGTTAATAACGGATAGGTATTTTAAGATACTTGCATTTTAAAAGAATAAACTATATCATATGCTGATATATGTCATATATGACAAACGAGAGAAAGAGACCGACGGTTAATTTTACAGATACAAAAGCCGATAGCATTAATGATGCAACCGAAAACAGTAAAACAGTTCATAATCACAGTAATTTTAATGGCAAAAGTGGCGATGTCGCAGACGTCAATGACGATAAAATAAATGTCGCCAATGGAAAATCTGACTACGAAGATGCAAAAAGGAAGCTAAAACATGTAATTGACGATTGTGAGAGTGACGGCACAAGCGAAAATAACGAAAACGATAAAAACAGCGTTCGTGTTGAAGAATTGCAAAAACAAGCCGAGGAACTACAACAAAAAAATAGCGAGTTAGAAAAAAAACTAATGTACTTGGCGGCCGAATACGAGAACAATAAAAGGAGAGCTGCAAAAGATATCGACGATGCTTCAAAATTCTCTATAACCAAATTTGCAATGGACGCAATCAAGATATACGATGTTTTGATTACGGCAGTAGATAATGTAAAAGTAGATAATACAGATAAAATCTTGTATGATGGAGTTAAAATGACTATATCGGAATTCGATAAAATGTTCGAAAAGATGGAAATGAAACGTATAAGTCCAGAAATTGGTAGTGCCTTCGATCATAATAAACACGAAGCCATATCTCGTATCGCCAGTGATATAGAAATCGGTTCTATTGTCAAAGTCATTCGTGCTGGCTACGAGTTATATGGTCGCCTTCTTCGACCGGCAATGGTTGTCGTAAGTGGCGGAAAATAATACAATCATATCGGAACAGCCAAAACGAGATTAAACGCACTTTTCCCTCGTCGAACGAAAGATGATTTAAATAACAAAGACTTTTCATTTTCGTGAAACTTCATTTTCGTGAAACTTTTCTGCCACAAGTAGATAAAATAATATTGCATTTCACTTTTTTTTCAGTAAAATAGAGTACCATATGGAAGAGTTAAAGAACTTGGTAAAAAATCCAATCATAGTGATAGCAGGTGTCGTTGTCTTAGTATTGATAATTGTGGCGATAATGGTAGCTATCAACCCACAAAACAGCGAAAAGCAGAAAGAAGGGCAAGAGCAAAAAACAAAAAAAGTGCAACTATCGCCTATTAAAGTTAGAAAAACAGTAGAAAACGGAAATAAAGAAAACGTAGATGACAAAAAAGAAAAAGAAGAAGATAAAAAAAAAGAAGAAAGTAAAGAAGAAGATAAGGAAAAAGAAAAAGGTGATGAGGAAGTGAAAAAATTGACAGAAGAAAACAAAAAAACAAAGGAAGACCTCGAAAAGGTAAAAAAGGAAAATAAAGAAAATAAAGAACAGTTAAGTAAAATAAATAGTGATTTAACTGCTAAATTAACAAATTTAACCAATCAAATCACAAGTTTAAATGAAATAAGAGATAATGTGCAAAAGCAATTCGAAGAAGTAAAAGAACAAAAAAAAAAAACGGAAAAAACACTCAAAAGCCTTGAAGAAAAACAAGAGAAATTTAAAGAAGAAAACAACAAATTTAAAGAAGAAATCGATGAAAAAATTAACAAAAAAGTTAACGATATCAATGAAAATACTAATAAAAAACTGCATTCAGTGGCACAGGCTGTTGAAAAAAAAATAAAAGAAGACTGTAATAAAAAATACAGTGGCATGCTTACAAATAAATTCAATCTTGAAGATGCTAATCTAATTTCTAAAGAAGATGTAAACAAGGCAATAAATAATGATAATAAATTAGAATAGTAAATCAATTTCCACCGTCAAAACTCACGAACTTTGTTCTTAACCCATTCATCGCCGAAGGCTTCGATTATCTTTCCAATTGCAACGCCATGTTCGACGCCTATAAGCATAGTCCTTAGTGTTGGATAGTAGTCTTTCAACTTATTACCATCTTTTGTGAGTTCAGTTTTGAATGAGTTTTGAAAGTCCCTGAAATCAATTCTATTCAGCATCAACTCTTTTAGATATTCGATCTTTTTCTTATCTTCAAGCAACGACTTAGCTTCCTCTATGACCTCGGCATCATCTAAAAACTGCATCGCAATATTCGCTATCTCGTTTATTGTTCTATACTTCTTTATCTCCTCCATTAGAATCATAATTCTCTTCTTCTCATCTAAAGAAATTCTTCTACCACTTTGTTTCACCTCTAATCGCTCATTAATTATTGGCTCTATCATGCTATAAATATCGTCGTCGCTTTTTTGCTGTATATAATACAGATTTATATTTTTTAGCTTATCGAAATCGAACCTACTTGGAGACTTTCCACATCTCGATATATCGAAAGCATCTATCGCCTCGTTCCTTG
>CALCWF010000006.1 GCA_937906355.1 uncultured Rickettsiales bacterium | reverse complement strand
TGTTATCTATATTGTCTAATGTGATACGTAGAGGTGAATCATTTAATGGAAACGGACATAGGCGATTGCTGGACGATGTAAGGGTTGTCTTTGATTTCGAGCAGGAACGTAATTTGACGACTATTAGAATATTAGAGAGTTTTGTGAACGGTCTTACTATTATATAGATCAGTTAGATTTATTGTATTATTTTTATCTATTTATCTGATTTGTTGTCATTCCGTGCCCGATTGGCGTTGGTGATAGTATACTATTCCCCTCGCCTAGTGCTTTTACGCCGAGACCACCGGCGGAAGCCTCTCCGAGTTTCACGAACGACTCGGTTAGTCCATTTGATAGAATTTTTGATTCAGATATTACGAGATTAGAGAAGACGTTCGAGCCATTCATTGCTGGCATATTTAGTATATCACCGCCTCTCAGTTCTAGTTTACCGAGTGGGAGGTTTAGTATGTTGCCTACTGGTGAACTGTTCATAGTTTTTAACGATACGTATGATTATATTGATTATTTCTATAATTTCAAGAATTATACTGCATAATATCTTTATGATGGATTATGATTGATTTAGATGAGCTTTGTGTTGCCGATAGTTTGGCAATGATTTGATACTGGCGTTTTTCTTGCGTATCCATAAAAAGCTTGCAATTTATGATTAGTATATGATGTCGTGTATTGTGTTTTTATGGCTAAAAAAGGAATTCATCCAGATTATCACGAGATTAGTATTGAGACGTTTAATCCAGATGGAAGCAAGAGGTGTTTTAAGAGTTTCTCTACTTTCAAGGGCGAGAACATTATCGCTGAGGTTGATATATATAAGCATCCAGCTTGGAAGAATGACACGAAGATTGACGCTGAGAATAGTGTCAATAAGATAATGCAGAAGTTTACTAAGAAGTATAACTATAAGGTTAAAGAGTAGTTGTGCTATTACAGCGAACTATTCGATGTAGTTTGAACTGTGTGCGACTGTGTAGTTCTATGCAAATAGAACGCTTGCGTTGACTTGTCTTATGTTTATTGTGTTGACGCTGATAGATAGTTTTTGAATTTACTTCCGTTAATTTTACGTTGAGCTGGATTTGTTTCTTTTATTGACTGTTATTTCGTTGTCTGTTCGTTGCGAAGTTTTCCTTTATATGTGACGTTTATCTGCGGAGAGGTATGATGATTTGTTGCGGACGAATATTACGTTGATTGTTGTCTTATATAGTAAACGATGAGGAAAGTTATTTTTGTCATTTCTACGCTTGTATTTGCAGTTGTTGTGACGTTATTATTTAAGTCCTGTCTCTACATCAAGAGGGACTCGTTATACGTTGTCAAGAGTGGCAGTAGTTTATCTACGGTTGGCAGTGAACTTGAAGAGGAGGAGCTGATATCGAGCGATGTTGTATTTAAAATATACTATAAGTTTTGGTCGATCTTAAATAGTTGCGATAGAATATATGCCGGTGAATATAAGTTGTATAGTGGCGAGAGTTATGGCACTGTTCTTGATAAGTTTTGCAACGACAGATCTGTATCGAAAACTATAACGATAGTTGAGGGTACTGAGACGAGAGAGATTGTTAACGCGATCAATGATTGCGGAGATCTGATTGGCGAGAAGATTAGTTTATCGAACAACAGGACGCTTTCAGAGGGAGCTTTTCTGCCGGAGACGTATACGTTTAAGACGGGAACGTCGCGTTCGACGATAGTCGAGAAAATGCGAACAGATATGAACGAGTTCCTTGATTACGCTTGGAAGAAGAGGGACACAAGGGTTCGTGTGAAATCGAAGAGAGAGGCAGTTGTATTAGCGTCTATAGTCGAGAAGGAGGCAAAGGTCGACGCGGAAAGAGCACGCATAGCTAGTGTATACCTAAATAGAATGAGTAGGGGGATGAGACTCGAGGCGGATCCGACGACTATATACGAGATAACAAGGGGGAGGTATAAGCTACAAAGACCACTGACGAGAAAGGATACGCAGATTAATGGAGAGTATAATACTTACAAGAGGTTTGGTCTGCCTAAGACTCCGATATGCAATCCCGGTAAGAAGTCCATTTTAGCCGTTCTTCATCCGGAGTATACTAATTATATATACTTCGTCGCGAAAAGCGATGGTAGCGGAGAGCATATCTTTTCGAATAGCTACGATAAACACTTAGAAAACGTCAGGAAGGTTAAAAAGCTACAATCGAAGACACGACGATAATAGATACACGAAATAGATACAAAATAGTGGAGTAGATATAAATAGCGAAAATCTCTAATAAGTCTAATAAGACTAATAAAGAGAAATAATAATGAGAAGAAATAATATATCCTTCATGAGAGAAATTTTCAAAATGAAATAAAAGAGTTGTTTTTTGATTGAAAAATAGTAAAATGATATTGTGTATCTATGCAAGCGAATTCACTTGATGATTTAAAACGAGGTATAGACGCCGTCGATAACGGTAATGCCGATTGTAATGATGCCATCGAGAATTATGTAATCAGCCAAGAACGAAGTATTCAGAATTTAAGTGAAGACGATCTAAATGCTTTAATCGATCATCTCAAAAATAAAGGCTTTGAAGCAAAAAAAGGTGATATTTTTAAAATCTTTTTTTCATCAAATAATGCATCGAAGACGAAGAAAGAAAAACAACTGAATTATATTTTCAACAACTGGGGAGTTAGCATAACTGATTATATTAATCATAACAATGATACGGATGATTTTGATAACGTTTTTAATACTATCATTAATAACAAGTATAAAAGTAGTGGTCTTAATTATAAATCTTTTCAGTGTATAAAACCAGAATCTTATCTAAATTTCTTGAAAGCTATCATTAATTCCAACAATCTATCAAAGATTGACCAATACTTGTTGAAAAATATATTCATGAATGGTCCCTATGGGAACGTTTGGGGACAGTATAATTTTTTGGATATAGATGGTAGTTGGGCTATAAAAAGCACCGATTCATTTTTTATAGAAAGTAAAAATACGTTTGAAAAACTTGCCCAAGACCACATTTTTTTTCGTTATATTGAATACAATGAAGAAGTATGTAAACTTCTTTTGAAGGTATTTGATGCACTTGGTATTTCCTTACACACAAGCGTATCAAACGAACAATACATATCAGGTTTACAAGAATTGTTCAAAAATATCAAAGAAAAGCGTGAAGATAGTATTCCCTACAGCAATGCTCAATTTTATGCGTCAGCAATGGATTATGTTAAACGCAGTAATGGCAATATTGATGATAATGTTGTCGAAAATTTTAAAGAAGTATACAAGGTTATCACAGAGAATAAGATGAGATATTTTGTTAAAGATTTTTTTGAATCTTATGTAAAAACAAACTCAAGTAGGCAACAAGTCTGCGAAGTGTCAGATGATATATGTAAGAAAGTCATAACTTTTATAACAGAAAAACAAGAAGGTGATGTGCTAATCGATTCCATGTCGTCGTTAACCAAGTGTGCAAGTTTTTTTGACACCACCAACAACAACAGTTTGTATCACTGGCTTACAACGATCTCTCCTCAGTTTAGCGACGAAACACCACTTCAAGCTCTTCTCAAGAAATGTATCGTTGGTAATTTTCTGAATGACGCC
>CALCWF010000005.1 GCA_937906355.1 uncultured Rickettsiales bacterium | reverse complement strand
TATGATGCTGTCTTTGTGGAAAATTCTTGTTGTCCAATTTCACCTTTTTCTAGTTTTTCTAACTGTCTTAAATTAACGGTTCCAACTTTAAAAGTCATAATTTTGCCGTATCTGTTAACAACAACATCACTCACCGAGCCAGCCATAATTGTACTATTTATATCACGCATTGATATCTTATCCTTAACATCCTTACCGTTCACCTTGATAAGTATATCTCCTCTCTTTATACCAGCCAAGTCTGCTGGAGATTTTTCTACTACCTCATGAATTAGCATTCCGCTGTTATTCGTAAGTCCGACCGATTGCAAATCCCACGGTTCCAACTCGCTAGCATTGACACCCCAGAAACCACGTGCAATCGTCTTACCTTGTTTCAATTGAGACAAAACATTTGTTACGCTATTCGAGGCAATAATGAAGTTCATACCTTGCAAACCGACGTAGCCACACGTGCTTACGCCGACAACCTCCCCGTTCATATTAAACGCAGGACCTCCAGAATTACCACCGTTAATCGCCGCATCAACTTGTATATATTCACCAACGGTCCCCCAGGCGTGCTTCTTCTCGCCATTGTTGTTAACGTTATAGTTTACATCACGTGATTTGCCGCTAACAATACCAGCAGACGCAGACCACTTATAACCCAACGGACCACCTATTATTATGACATGATCTCCGACTGATAATTTGTCAGAATTACCAAATCTTACTGATTTAAACTTCTCACCATTAATTGGTTCAATTTTCAAAACAGCTAAATCGGCACCTTCATAATAGCCTATAACCTTTGCTTTATATTTATTGCCGTTTTGAGTTTCGACGTCGATACTTTGTGTATCGTCTATAACGTGATGATTAGTTATTATATAACCATCTTGACTAATGAAAAACCCACTTCCACTACCTTGAACCTTAAACTTACGTGGAGGAAAAACTTCGCCAGCAAAGGCATTTAACAAATCATATCTTTGCTGCTCCTTAACGTCAGTTAAATAAACTCCCTTGATGTGCGCAACTGACGGTGTTAATTTCTTAACCAACGCGTCATACGCGTCGGGAGAAATATTTTGCTTTATTTCCTCTTTTATAAGCTCACTCTTCGCAGAATCGGTTATACTTTGTTGCATAGCACGCATATCTGATCGTAAATCACTTATCATGCCATTATTGAATATATCGTTAATTTCTTTCGCATGATTGGCAACCGTGTCGTCCGCTTCTTTTGCCTTCTTATCGTACAAATCGATGATTTTACGTGCTTTAACGGGATCTTTTTCTTCAACTCCATCGACAACAACTGTAACTTTATTGTTATTTTGTCTTATCTCAATATTGCAATGCTTACTTTTGCAAACATCGAGTGCATCACTTTTATCCGAGCCACTGTTAGCTTCGCCCGTCGCCTTTGCTTGTCCTTCTGTATCTGAATCGCCATCACTTGGTGTGTCGTTAGTGCCGTTATCATTGTCTTCGATGTTGTGTTTATTTTCATCTTCTGCATTATCTACATCACTTTCTTGACTCGAAATAGGATTATCATTTTTTAAATCTTTCATCTTCGTCTTTACGTTCGAAACAAAGCCCGAAAAACTGCCATTGTTTCCTTGCTTAAACGCTTGCATCACGTATACACACATCACGACACCGATGGCAAAAACGATTGTAAAAATAAAAACCTTCAAGAAAAAAGCCCTTTTATTCATGTCAAATTCAACTATATAACGCAAGATATCTTTTTTTTTTTTCAAGTATTTTCTTACGTTCTTTTCTCTTCAAAGAATTTGACATCTTTGAGTTTTTCATTTTTGTCTCCTCGAGACAGAGAATAAGCGCATCCAGTGCCATAGTTATTCTCTTGTTTAGGTGCACTTTCGCTTCATTGTTGTCGTAGATCGTTTTGACGCTATCCAGTATGTTTATGTATTTCATATCCATATATCGATCGCAAAATAGCCGTATGTTTCTTTCGTTTTTTTCCAACATCTCGTTCAATAAATTCTGGCTGTTTGTCGATAAATGCGAATTAACCATCTCCTCAAAGTCTTCCTTGTTTAGGAACTTTTTGTAAAAAAGTATAAAGGCAATAATCTTTTTTTCGAGACAATCTATGCTATTACTACCTTTTGACGGCATAGGCGAGTTTATTGCAAAACGTTTACTGGCACCTGATTTCGAATAATTATTTTTCGTTCTTAGTTTGTAGAACTCATTACGAAAGAAATCTTGATAATTAGATCTCAAAATTTTGTCTGGAATTCTTGAATTAAAGTTTTCCAGCTCCTTTTGTATAACTGAAATAGCATTAGCATTTGATATATCGCAGTTTCGCATTTTGACATCAAAAATAAAATTATTTATAGCTAACGCCGAATCTAGCTGTTCTTGAAGCTTTGTTGAAGAATATTTTTTCAGATACTCATCAACGTCCTTTGCGTTTTGTAGCACACAAAAACGTGGTATAATACCGGTCTGCAACATTGGAGCGATCATTGCACAAACCCTGAGAGAGGCCTTTTGTCCGGCAACGTCGGAGTCAAACATAAATATCGGAGTCTTGCAGTAGCTAAAAATGGTTCTCAAATGACTTTCTGTAATGCTAGTGCCAAGTGGTGCAATCGCTGTGTCAAAATCATTCTGCCACAGCATCACGACGTCCATATAGCCTTCGACAATTATTAATTGTTTTTCTTTATTGAGTCGTTTCTTAGCACGATTAAAGTTGAACAAAATATCTCCCTTCTTGAAATATTTGTTTTCTGATGAATTAATGTATTTTGCCCCGTCGTCACCTGATTTATAAACTCTACCACCGAAGGCAACGATTTTACCTTGTGAATCATGAATCGGAATCATTATTCTGTCTCTAAAAAAGAGATATTCCAAATCAGAATTGCCACCATGAACGAGAGAATCTCTCGTGCGAACGATTCCGCATTGTTGTAACATTCTATCATCGATGTCACGTTCTTTGCAATATTGCTTTAACTGATTTATGCTCCCCTTTGCAAGACCAAATGAAAATTCTCTCAACGTTTCTGCTTTTAGATCTCTAATTTTCGTAAGATAATCCATAGCCTCTTCGTCGTATCGTAAATTGTCCTTATAAAAATCACTTACTGTTAGCATTGCTTGATAAAACGTTTTTTTCTTTTCTACTTCTTGTTGTGCTGTCTCCGAAAAAACAAAGTATTTATCCTTGTTAATAGAAAAAAAATCACATAAATAATCTAGTGCTTGCTTGAACTCGCAATGGTTAATCTTTTGAATAAAACTAATAGCACCACCTCCGCCTTCTCCGCAACCAAAACAATGAAACACGCCTTTGTTATCGTCTATATGAAAAGACGGGGTTCTTTCGTGATGAAACGGGCATTTTCCTTTTTTTCGTCCTCCGCCTTCGCTTTGTAGACGAACAAACTTTCCAACCACATCGGACAATTTGTGTGAATTTATTTCCTCTAAAAGAGCATCAAAATTTAAACTTTTCCTGCGTCGTGAGGTTGTGTTTTTACCTGCTATATCTTCGTTGTTGTCGTTTGTATTTTGTGATATTTGCGATTGTGTTTTTTTATCATCAAACTTTACCATAAACTTCTCCGAACATCAACGGTAATTAATGTGTTCTATTTTTTAATAATCAAAATCTCATTTAAAAACATTTCAACTCGAGTCTAATTCAACGACTGATTATTCTTGCCTTCTTGTTGTCTTGACTTTTATAACACTTTACAGATATTGTCAATATAGGTTCCATCGTCTAGTGGTTAGGACATCAGGTTTTCATCCTGACAACAGGGGTTCGAGTCCCCTTGGAATCACTTTCGTGAGTTGATTTTTTTAGTAGAATAAGCCATTAATACTTTACAGATAGAAATCAGAAAAGTGTAATAGATTTGTTATGCACCGCGAACTTTCAAGAACATCTTTTGGAATACTTCTATATCTCGTCGGAATATTGAACTGTGTATTGACGAACATTTTCACGACGATCACGATAACAAAATTTAAACTACCGATCTGGGAAGTATTGTGTTGCAGACAGATTGTTATAGTAACGTGCTTAATGCCGTTTATAATAAAAACAAAATTCAATTTTTTCGACAAAACGGCTTTCAAGTCAAACTTAGTAAGAAACGTGCTATTTTCGTTCGCTGTTTTCTTGCTCTACAACGGTATATCAAAAATACCGTTCAATGAAGCTTCGGTAATTATGTTTATAACGCCAATAATTGGTAGCATACTATCGGTAAAATTACTCAAAGAAACAGCAACAAAATCGGTTAAAATATCTCTATTGTTATCTATTCTTGGAGTGCTTATCGTAAAGCAACCGTGTTTTGATAACCACGGTTTATTGATTGGCTATATTTCGTTGTTTGCTTCTGTTGTTATACGAGGTTATATTGTGGTTTTGAATAAGCAACTCGCTGAAAAATTCAATACAACAACAATGTTATTTTATACAAACATAATAATGTTAGCTATCTGCTCTTGTTTTTTTTATCAGTTCGAAGCAATAAACACAGAGATCGTAAAATATATATTGCTAATAGCGACACTATTTTTCTTTGAGTATTTCTTTATTTATAGAGCTTACAAATACTGTAAGGCAATAACATTGCAGTCGCTTGAATTCTCTAGTTTATTATTCACGATGGCATTCTCATCGTTGATCGTTGGAGAAAACATAAAAACAAACCAAATCATCGGTGGCTTTGTTGTTGCAAGTGGTTATTTTTTGATATTATTTGAAAAACATCGCTCCCTTAAAGGGAAGAAACAACAAACGAAAAACAACTAAATCTTTTTGTTATTTACGCGTTGTTTTAGTTATAAACGACGATCTGTTTTACTATCGGCCTATCTTGACAGTTATTTTTACTTCTCTACTTTTCATTAGAGAGTTTATCGACCAATTATGGTATATTATACCTTGATATAATATACCGAGGAAAGTCCGAACTTAACAAAGAAACAATAATGGTTAATTGCCATAAGTGGCGACACTTGGAAAGTGCAACAGAAAACACACCGCCAACGGCGTAAGCACGGGTAAGGTTGAAAAGGCGAGGTAAGAGCTCACCGCGTTTATTGTAAAACAAACGGCAGTGCAAACCCTATTGTAAGCAAATTCAAGTTAGTTCTTTTTCTTTGGTTTTGAACATGGTAGAACGCTTTAAGCGTTTGGTAACAAACGTTATAGATGAATAATTGGATAAACAGAATTCGGCTTACGATAAACTCTCTTTTGACTAACACTGGCATTGTTCTTTTTGTTGTTTACAACCAACGACAACACCCCATAACAACACACGCAAACAACGATAACAGCGTTAGCAAGAAATCTACAAAATTTATTTCTTGTCTATGAATTTTAATATGATACAATCATGTTGTATGTGTTATGTTTCTTGGAAAGAATACGTTGTGTAAAAAACTTTTGATAAATCACTTGTCGTTATATTTACTTGTGTTTTTCTCTGTTGGGTGTGTATACTCTACCGAAGAGACTGTAAGTAAATTTGAAAATCACCTTGAATCGTTTATAGGTAAAAACATGCGTGAAGTAATTCTTTATTACGGTCAACCAACAAAATACAAAAACCCGACCGATTCTCCAGTAGTAGAAAGCGGAACTTTTATGATATACGATTATAGAAGTAAAAACATCGACTGTGTTCTTGTGTTTAAATACGCGAAGAAAACATTAAAAATTATAGATTGGGATTATGAAGGTAATTGTATGACAATTAAAAGTCCTGTATTTTTCGGAATGTTATAGGTCGGAATATTATAGGTCGTTTATAGGTCGTCCTAGCGATGATTTTAAAACAAATTCTAATTTTAGAAATATACTCAAAACAAACAAATCTATACATTTGTTCCACGTGGAACAAGTTTCGTTCTGCTTCAATTTAAATCTTGATTGTCGTTTAGATTATTCCAGAAACGTCTGTATAAACCGCCGTTTGCTAATAACCGATCGTGTGTACCGCTCTCGACAATATTGCCGTTTTCCATGACATAAATTTTATCACAACCAACTATCGTCGATAATCTATGAGCAATTATTATTACTGTTTTATCTTTCATTTCGGTAAATATTGCGTTACGAATTTCATACTCAGTTGTAGCGTCTAACGATGCTGTCGCTTCATCGAAAATCACAATCGGAGAGTCCTTAATAACAGCACGAGCTATTGCTATTCTTTGTTTTTGACCGGCGGAAAGTTTACCACCATCACAACCAATACCTTCGTTTATTTCACATATCGAACTAGACAGAAAATTTATTTGTGCAAATCGTATGGCTTTTTCTATATCCGTTTCTGTGATTTGCTTTTGCGACCCATACAACATGTTGTTTCTTATTGAATCGTCGAATAAAAAATTATCTTGCCCGACGTACGCTATGTTGTTTCTCAAATAAGACAACGATATATTGTTAATATCTACACCATTAATCGATATAACACCGCTGTCACAACTATATAATCTTAAAAGCAAATTTGCTAATGTTGATTTTCCAGAACCAGAAAACCCAACAAACGCTATCTTCTCGTGTGGTTTGATTTCTATATTTATATCATGTAATGTTTTTTTTGTGTCGTTGTTTTCTGTGGTGTTACCATAATAATTAAAGTTTACATTATCAAACTTAATTGTTGCGTTATTTACATCGGGTGTTAGACCGGTATTTAAATCTTCTGTTTGTAAACCATCAACAAAAGAAAAAACTCTATTTAAAGATATTAAACTCGCAAAAGAAGAAAGTGAATTTAATTTTATTGATGTTTTCAACGAGCAATTAAATGAAGCAAAACAAAACACATTAACTTATTTAGAAAAATCAAAAAATGAATTAGAACAAGTTATTGATAAATGTCGTCAATTAATTAAGCAAAAAAAAGAAGAAAATGAAAAATTTAAAAAATATTTTGAAACATTATCAAATTTATATTTGA
>CALCWF010000004.1 GCA_937906355.1 uncultured Rickettsiales bacterium | reverse complement strand
GGAAAGAAGATTGGCATACGTAGCACTAACGCGTGCAAGACGAAACTTTTACGTCTACTCCGCTAAACAAAGAATGATATTCGGAAGACTACAACTCTGTAATAAATCGTGCTTCATAAACGAAATGAAAGACAAATTACAAATAGCAAATCTAACATACAATCACTCTTCCGTAACCACTGTGAATAGATACGCCGGAGGGAAAAACAATAACAATTACAATCGCAAAGAGAACAACGACGCAAGCTACGAAGAGCGTAGCTACAATCACTCAAACAAAAGTTGGCAATACAGCTCATCATACAGTATCAGACGGACTAATCGATACGTTGACGCGGAAGAAAGAGACAAAATGTTTTCAGTAGGAGACGTGGTATTCAGTGAAAAATTCGGTCGTGTAGTGAGAAGAAATATATACCGAAAATTCTACGAAGTCCAATTCGAGAACACGAGACAAATAACAAAAGACGTCGTCAAAGCCAACGACAAAAACGATTAGTAGAACGATTAATAGAACCAATATAGATAGCTAAACAAATTTTGATAGTTCAGTTTTCGAAGAAAGATTTGAAGAATTACTTTTATAAAAGCTCCTCACGAAAACTCCTCTACTTCTCGAACGAGATAAGCTCTTGATACATCTTCTCGCTCAAAAACGGCAATATAGGTGCAACAGCTATCGCAAAGCTCTTCAATACGCAATGTAAAACCTCATAAGCTTGGTGTTTATCAGCGTCGTGCTCCTTCTTCCAAAAACGCTCCTTGTTTATACGTATAAACCAGTTATTTAACACGTCAATAAACTCTCTCACGTCATTGCATGCATTAATAGTATTATATGCATCCATCTCCTTCTCAAAATCGGACAAGAATAACTTCAACTTAGATAATATATATACATCAATAGCCTTCTTGCTATCAATATCACCACTATCAACCTTCTTCGAATCTACTTTTATACCATCTAACTCTGCATATTGTCTATAAAAGAAAAAGGCATTCCATATCGGATTTATAACATTCTTGACGACATCAGCTATCATCTTCCCGTCTTTATCCATTCTCATATCTCCACCCTGCACGACAGGCGAACTAAGCATGAGCCAACGCATCGCATCGCCACCGTATACATCTAGAGCAGTGAAATTAGTTGCTG
>CALCWF010000003.1 GCA_937906355.1 uncultured Rickettsiales bacterium | reverse complement strand
ACAAGCTACTAAGATCGTTCCACCACAATCAATGATGGGTGCAATTGAAGATTATCGCCGTCAACAAATTATTAATAGTGATCCAGCCTGTGAAAAATATATTGAAATGGGTGTATCAATTATTTATAATCATCAATTCTTAGGTGGTGGATTTAGTGGAAAAACTGCTTATACAACCGCTTATCCACAAAGAGATTACAAAAAGCTTCTTGCTGATATTAAAAACGATATTGACAATTGGCTTAATGACCATCCAGGAATGAAGAAACAAAGTGCTCAAGCATAAATGCTCATAGACAAGCGAAAAAATCTTGTTTGATAATTTATACTAAAAACAAATTAAAATCGCTCTATCGCTTTGTTAGGTGGTAAAAACAAGCAATTAAAATAAAAGAGACAAATTAAATTGTCTCTTTTTTATATTTTATCTGGCTGGAAGTGAATTATTATTGGAATGATTGCAAGTCCTAAACAACCAAAGATGATTAACAGTATTGTCTTTCCAAAGTATGCACACACTAACACAGCAAGCCACAAAAGTATTTGCAATATAAGTAAGAATATCCAAAGTCTTCTATTCATAATTGTTTATTTATTTAAATGTTCTCTAATAAGATTAACAATAAACTCTTGCTTGTTTGGAACTGTTTTAAGAAAATCAATTACATCTTTTTGTGTTTCGTTGTTAAGTCTTAGAGTAAATGCTGTTCTGTGTTCTTTACTCCAGGCATATCTTTTTTCACTTAGAGCTTTGTTTTTTTGACTTTCTGTTTTATAAACACGATGATTGCCAAGTGATCTTCCATCTTTCTTTTTTCTTCCCATTAAATACTACCCCCATTTTCTACTATGTATTGATAACGTTTACTTCTTCTTTGCTTAGAAACTTCTATTTGTTCTTGTTCAAGTTCATAAGGTGGTTTTTCACTAAGGAATTTCCTTTTGAATCTAAACATAGGTTTTACATAATTGTAAACATTATGGTCATTCTCGATGTCTACAATTTCTTGTGCTTTTTCTTCTGTTCTGGCATAGACACAGAAACCTGTTTTTGTTTCTTTGTCTACAAACCTAAACTCATAAACTTCAAATTGTTCTGTTGACATAAATATTATTATACCTCACTTTCTACCTAAAATGGTATCTCTTCTTCCCATCTTTGCTCTAACATTTCACGATAGATGGGACTTTTAATATCATCAAATGTTTTTCTTCCTGCTAGTATTTCGTTGAATAAATAATCTAACAGTTCTTTTTCTTTTTTATTTGCTCTTTCAAGCTGCTTTGTCTTGATGAGTTGTGGATTGATAAATCCTTTTACATTTTTTGTCCACCAATCAAATGTGGATAATTGATCACTAAGTTCTAAGTTACGCTCAAGTGTATTTCTTTTCTTAGAATATTCTTTATCTAAGTATTGTTTATATCTTTTAAGTCCATTATCACCTTCATTAACATAAACTTTCTTTAGATAACCACACATTGCTGGTCTATTGATAACCGATTCCATAGTTTAATAGCAAAGACTTACAATTTTTCCAGATGGTAGTTCTAAGTAACTATCTTCTTCTAATAAGTCATTTCCAAACTTTTCAAAATCAAAGTATCTTTCGCATATACTATCATCTCTGCTTATATAACCTAATTCCCAGGCCTCTTCATAACCAAGATCGTATGTGCTATCAAATATACAATTTACAATTTCTCTGTCTTTATAGTCATCATTATAGTTATCAAATATATAATCAACATCTTCTTTAGATAGACAATATTTATCTGCTAAGGCATATTTTTCTTCTTCAATAACTTGATCAAACAAAGACTGATTTTCTTCTGTAGCTAATACTCTAAGAATTAAAGAATGTGCTTTATTGCAAATGTCTTGACCTTTTAATCTCTTTTCTTCGTTTTTATCCAATCCATAACCAAGTTTTGAGATTTCATCTGAATAAGATAATAAAGTCTTGAAATCTTTCTCGCTCATTACTGTGCTAATATCTTCATAATTTGGTAATTCTCCTTTGCCATAGAATCTAGATCCACATAAATGAAGACCTGAGAAGTAGTGACCACATTCCCACTTGAATGAAGAATTATCAATTTGAACAACTTCCTCTGTTTTTCTGTTTTTGTATAAAAAGTATTTCATAATATCACCCCCTAATTAACTTTGCTTGACGCTAACCATTTATTGATATTTGATGTTACGTCTATGCCTTTTTTAATAATTGCTAAACTTGATAAAGAAAATGTTTTACTTTTTGGAAGATCCATCATCTGAAACATTCTTCTAATTGCTTGATATTTAGTCATAAGTTCTGTTGTAACTCGATGACTTTCATATTTTGGTTTATATGAAGTAACAATCCAGGTTACTTGAAATATTTCTTTGTTTGCCATAATTAGTTACCTCTTATAAGTTGCTCTGCTGTAAAGAATGCACTCGCAACTCTTGATGTTTCTTTTTTCTTTTCGATGTCTTTAAACTCATCTACTGTTACAAATACACAATGTAAATCATTAACAAGTCTTAAAGCTTCTGCTCTTACTTCTTCCGGAGTATCACAAGGAACATGATCAATGAAGCACCCAAGATTTAAACCTTTGTCAAACATCACTTGTCTTTTTACCTTTGTATAGATATTTTCATCAACTAAGATGATGTAAACTTCATCGTTCTTTTCATAAAACTTTTTGTAATCTTCATGAGACATTTTGCCCCCAGAAGTAGAATATAAATCATAAATAATTTTGTTTGCTTTCACTGTAGTGTCCTCTCTTTCTCTATTGTTTATTTAATAAATAGTAAGTAGTAGTGTTGTTTAAGATGTTATCGCTTCATCTAGTGAGGTATAAACGCTATTGTGTGTCTCTACTAATTACAAGCTGCCATATCACGCATATATAAGCGTCTTGCTTTTTCAAAACACGATTGTAGTCTAGTGTCTTTTTTAAGCTCTTCTAGAGTGTATCCACAAGCTTCTAGAGTATCTTCTGGATCATGTGAACAGATGTATTCATGGTTTGATAGTTCATATCTAAGCATAGAAACAAGGTTCTCATCGTTTTGTTTAAATAGTTGTAACTCTTGCTCAAATTGTCCGTTCATTTCCTGGAACCACTTGAGATCTTTTTTTCTGATGAAACATCCTGCACCTATTGAAATTATTTCTTTGATGTCTTTTTTAGGATCTAAACCCCATTTTTTCATCATTTCATCAAACTGTTCATTGCTGAATGCTGCACCTAAAGGGAATTGATTAAACTCTTCTTGTTGAGTTTTTTTGAGTTCTTCATAACTCTTGAATGTTCTAATGTTTGCCACGGTATATCACCCTCTTTCTTTTAATATTCTCTTACTTTGGTGAATCCTGTTTCACCGTTTGAGAATCTATATGCTAAGTCATAAGCCCAGAGTCTAAACTCTTTAGCAATCTTGACTAAACAATCTTTTACTAGTTTTTTGTTAGTTTTATTTAAATATTTATAATCATTACTAACTGCTAGTTGTGCACCTTCATACTCGCCAGGTTCAATAAATATCTCGATGTCTTTTAGTGTGTATCCTTCTCGTTGATCACATTCACGATTAGAGCAATAATACAATTTTTCGCCTTTTGCTCTGATTGTTTGATTAACTTTTTTGATGAATGATTGAAGGTCACTAAGCTCGAAATCATCTAAAACTTTGTTTTGCTCATATTCTCGTTGAATATACTCATCTTGCTTGTTTTCATCGCCTGGATAAATACTGTTTGCTACTTGTAATACCTCGTCATCTGTTTTAAAGAATAAGTTTGGTAAGGTTTGATAAATAAAATTGAAATTGCTTTTTGCCATGTTTGATCACCTCTCTTTAATATCCATAAACCTGGATTGATTCTAATAAGTCATACATTCCGCTGTTTAATAAATAGTCTTTTCCAGCTGCTGGATCGTTGTTTTCTATAAAGTCATTCATAAACTTACATACATTTTCGCTTGTGATGTTATAGTCTGCTACATCGCATACATAGATGATTGAATCTCTAATTTGCATGTATTCTTTAAGATTTTTAAACTCGTTTTCTTTTAAGCCCATAAGCTTGCACCAGGCTTTATAATTGTTTATTTCTTGTAATAACATATATTTATAACCCCCATGATAAGCGACAATCTTTATTAAAACTGTTGATGTTATTGTTACAACGATCTATTACATCGCTTAAGTTTTGGCCTGTATAATCCAGACATGAATATATAAGCTCGTTAATAGTTGCTTGATATTCTTTTTTAGTTAGTTTTTCTTTGTCTGCATACTCGAATATGTCATCATCGAATATATGAATAACTGTTACTAAGTTTTTATAGCGGTTTTCATCCACATAAGCTCTAAAGTTTACTTTATAGATTCTGTAAGATGTCATGTCGTTATTGACTCGCTCTAATACTGTTTTTTTAGTCATTTCAACTTTTGTAATTGTGTATTGCATAATTGATCCTCGCTTGTTAGTGGTGAAGGCTTAAAAGCCCTCACTCACTAGATATAAAGCACCTTCAATAATGATATCTTTATCGTCCATGGCCTCTTGCACGGCGTCGTTGTCGCTGTTTTCTGATAACCAATCTAAGAAATCATCATCATCTTTGGCCTCGTTTATTAAGTCATAATCTGAGACGCCTTCTAAGTTACCGTAACCGTTGAATCTTAAATAGTCGCTTGTGTATAAGTCTTTAGCAAAGTAGCCAAGTCTTAAAATGTCCTCTGGATCCATACCGCTTAAATAATCATTTAATAAGTCCTGGTCAAACGGTGCGTTGTCTGGATCATTTTCTTGTAAATATTCACAATATTTTCTTAAGATGTCGTCATCATCCATATTGTCAAATATTACCTCGTGCATATATGCTTTAAAGTCAATTGATCCGTATTGCTCGTATTGTGTAGCCATGAATGCGTGATGGTCAATCTCGCTTGCTATTAAGCCGGATGATCTGGACTCTAAGTCGTTTAAATAGTCAATTGGTAGATAGTTTTTGTTAACAATTTTGTTAACTGTGTTGTTGTTTTGTGTTGCGTTTTCCATAGTGTTTTTTACCTCTCTATTGTTTATTTATTATTAAAAGTTATTGCTAACTATTTAATATAGATTGTTTCAAGTCTAGCAAGATCAAATATAGCTAGTTGCTTGTTTTTAATTGCTAAGCTTTTAGCAAGTTGCAAGTTTTCAACTCTGATTGAAATATCTAAATATAAAGTGTTGTTTTCAATCCATAAGCCGCAATATGCTTTTTGCTTTTTAGCAAGTAATAAATACTTGTTAAGCTCATTTAATGCTAAGTTATCTAAAGATATTTTTTTCTCATATCCAGATAATGAGACCATATATCCAGCATTTATAGATAAATGATCACCGTTTGGCTTTAATGTCGCCCCGCCTGACATCCTCACGTCAAGCAATAATTTTTTAAATTGATCTTTTTTCATTTTTTAATACCTCGCTTTTAATCAATTTTTTATTTGTCGCTTATCTCATCGACAACAATATTAAAGCATACAATTAAATATTATGTCAACACTAAAAATTAAAATATTTTAAAAATAATTATCTTATTATTTCATAATAAAAAAATTGAAAAAAATATAAAAAAAATATTTTTTTAATTATCTTTTTAATAGTTTATTTAATCATTAAAACAATATAAAAAAATAAACAATTTACACATACACATATACGCACATGTAAAACTCGCTTTTTTTATCTCGCTTTAATCCTGGAATCATCGCAACAGTAAAACAAGATCAATAAAAAATAATTGTTTATTTATATTGTTTATTTAAAGTATAAAAAAGTATTACAAAAATATTAAAGCTTAAGACGTAAAAAACATTATTTTTTTATAAAAAAGACACTCACATGCACATACACGTATACATTCAAGCATGATTTTATAAAGATTGTTATATATACACATGCAACAATACAAAAGAATTGAAACAATTTATTGTTTATTTATTATATAAATAAAATAGTAAATGCTAGACATCATTGCTAGACTTTTAAAGCTTGCAACCAGATCAAAAACAACAGGCAACACATACACAGGCACACATACACACGAGAACAAGACACCCCCCACCCCTACCTCGACAACATAGGGGGGCATGCAAATAATAAATAATGTTCATCTTCAAATATTTCCCAATTTTTAGTCAAAGTATTTAGCACATACACTATACGAGTGCTAATTTATTCATCATTGAGTTTTCCACATTTCCATTGTGGATAACTTTTGTTTCAAAAATTTTTCTTTTTATTATTTTCAAAAAATCAATTGCCACCTTTTTCGCCACTAATCTTTTTTTCATAGATAAAAGAAAATAATAGCGGAGACTAGTATGGATTTAGAGAAAAGAAATGTATCTGCTGAAATCTACGATGAGTTCAAAGACTATGGATTTTTAACTCCTGCTGAAAAGGACATTTTTAAAGGTGTCCATTCTAAAAGAGCAAAAGAACTTCAAGAGAATGGAGTTCGTAAGGCGTTAGGAATCGTTTTAGGTTCTGAACAGGAAGTAGTTTTGGAAGATGGTTCTAAAGTCACTGTTACTAATGCAGAAAGACTTGCTGCGAGAGTTTATCAAGAAGCAATGCAAAATCCATCTACCTCTAAATTAAAAGACATCGCACATATCATGGGCGAGGACAAAGTTACTATCGAGGGTAAACTCGATGGGGGGGCGGACATTTTCCTTGGTATTGTGAAAGATGGAGAAAAGGAAGAAGAGGTTGTAGAACCTAATGATTCCAATTCTTGATGAACGAGGAGAGCAAACTTATAACCAAGAAGGCAAGGCACTCTTTAAAAAGACAAAAGCGGATGTCGAACTAAAAGACTTTAATGATCTTCAAATCTGGATTAAACCTCCAGGACAAGATAAAAAAGTCAAAGTTGCGGTTTGGTGGTTAATCGAAAGATACATCAAAATC
>CALCWF010000002.1 GCA_937906355.1 uncultured Rickettsiales bacterium | reverse complement strand
CCGCAGAATGCACCGTTAAGTGCGAAAGAGTCTGCACCTGCGAAGTGCTTAACGCCTGCGTTTGCGAACATTTCATAAATTGAAAGCTCTGCTGTCATAACAGTATTATCACTTGGAGTAAATATTGCATCAACATCTCTCTCAATCAGTTCTTTGCAAGCTGCAATGATTTCAGTAACATTGGTTCCATTTTTTTCAATATATTTTATAACTCCATTATTTTTAGCACTTCTTGAAACATAAGGCATGTTGCCTTTTTTTGTATCTTTTAATATAAAAGGTTTAGTAGTTTTACACTCGAAAATATCTTTAATCTTGACCTCCCTCCACTTCGAAGTATCAATTTCAGCTACCGTTCTTCTCTCTCTCTTTCTTTCTTTGATGATTGCGTTTATTTTATCGAACTTCATTCTCCTTTTTAAATCGACGATTATTTTCTCCATCGTTTCAAAGTCTGGTTGGTTGTTTTTGGCGGGGAGTGAAATAAACAATTTATCTATATTCCCATGTAAAGTATTATCATAACTACCGTATTTTTCTCTTGCTGTGTATGTAATTCTTTGTGATAAAAATAATTTTACATTGTCACTTATTAAATTTTTTGGTGTTAAAACTAATATATTTTGTGTTGTATAAAATGGTTTTTTTGCAAAAAACAAGAAATATAACCAAGTAAAGATAATGTCAATAATCCACCTTTAAATGGTTCTATATTTTCAATTAAATTAACTTTTCCATTTACACCATTTTGCTCTCTACTTCTACTTATAAAGTTTATTTTTGGTTTATCCTGTTTTAATTTAAATTTGTCAAAACCGTTACCGTGTTGAATATTAAAAATCTCCTCCAACAAAAACTCCTTCCACTCACACACGAGCTCGTTGTTTCCGATTTCGATCTTTGTTTGTTTAATTGCTTGTAGTATCTCCTCCATCATAGTTCTTACAGCAGTTTAACTCGTAGATAGCGTAGTCGATCAATGTGTTTATGAAGTCGTTATATGTTATCTTTTGCTCTTTTTTACAAACATATTGTAAATTATCCAACTTCTCATTTGGCTTTTCCCAATAACTTTTACCATCAATTAATGTTCGATGTTCTATTTTATCAGCTGCTTTTGTCGCTCGTTCTTGAAAGTCATTTTCATATTCCTTTTTTTTGAATAGTAATATCCATCGTCGCTGAAATCATAAAAATACACATCTTGATTATCATGTGGCTTATATGCTTCAAAAACATATAAACTTGTTTGAACTCCTATATTTTGTGATGCGAAGACCTTGCCGTTCATTTTTATTACTACTTTTAATGTATGCTTTTCTAATATTTTTTCTGCCATTTCTGCGTCTTGAACTAGACAGTTTGATGGTGCGATTATTATTGCCTTTCCTCCGTATTCTAACAATTCTAATAGTCTTTTTATAAATGGAACAGATGCATTATCGTTGTATGGAGGATTTATTATACCGAGTGTTGGTTTTAGTGGTTTTACTATTTTATCAAATTTCTCGTCAAAACAATCGCCTTTATATAGATTACTCTTTCCGTCTCCGTGTAAAATCATATTTAAGAAAGCTATAGAATACATATTTGGACTATTTTCTATTGCTACGAGTTGTTTTTCTGTTATATTTTTGAAAACTTCACTTTCTACTTCAACGTTTCTTCCTATTTTTTTATTCGCATCTATCAATTTACCAAAACCAATTGCTATAAATCCACCGCTACCGGTGCAAGTATCGAGTATGACGTCATCTGCATTGACACCAATAATTTTATACATGAATTGTTTTATATGGTCTGGTGTGATTACTATATCTTGCCCTCCGGCTGATTTTACGTATTTTAGAAACTTAGTATACGTTTCTCCTATGATGTCATAATATCTTAAAGTTTCATTAAAATTTCCATATATATCGAAAAATTTTTTTATAAACTTTTTGTAATTTTCTACTCCACTTATTCCTACGTCATAGATAAATTCTTTGCTTGTTTTCTTTGCCTTACTTTTACCACTTGAACTACCGATGCTATTTGAAACATATATGTTTGTGAGAAAACTATATCTTGCTACTGCATTGTATTTATTTACATTTTCATTTATTTTTCCAACAAGTTTTTCATTTACAACTCTTAAAATTTCTTTATTTATTTGTTCTATTGTCTGTTTTTTGTCAATTTCGAAACTTGCATCATTCATTGCTATAATCAAGGCAGAGAAGAAGAATGGTCTATCTGCCACATCGCAAGTTATATTATTGTTAATATATGTATTTATATCGTCGCTAAATGATATTATTTTTTCGTAATTTTGTTTCAATGTGATTGATTTGTATTTATATTTCAGTTCTTCTATATTTATTAGACTATTTATATTCAGATTATATTCCTTTCTCCCGTCGTGAAATAAGTAATGCGTTGCTTTGTAATCATCTTTTGTTTGTCCGCTGACTGCTATTGCTATTATATCGTCTTTTTGTTCGATGTTGTTATTCTTAGCGTAAAACAAGACTTCTTCGCAGGCTTTTTGATGATCCGTTGCTTTTGCTTCGACTATTATATAAAACCTTTTTCCATTATCGAGTTCTACTTCTTTGAAGAAGTCTGGATAACCTTCGTAATTTGTATTTTTCTTTGATTTGAAGCCGTAAGTTTTCGAGATTGCCGACTTTTCTATGAACGTT
>CALCWF010000001.1 GCA_937906355.1 uncultured Rickettsiales bacterium | reverse complement strand
AACAGTCGGAAAGACACCGGCAAGGGACTTTCTCCCTTGCCCCTTCTTTTGCCTATTTCCGTCCGACCGGAGTCCACTGAAAAATATCCGGCGCGCCGCAGGCGTGCTTTCAAACAGGAGTGCTTTATGTATCAGGTAAAGAAAAGAGACGGCAAGACATTCGTGGTCATCAACGACTACGAGGGAATGAGAGCGCTCATCGGCAAACTTTTGGCGGAAGTGCAACGCATCAAGTCGGAAGGAGACTTCGAAGGAGCAAAGAAGCTGGTAGAGAACTACGGTGTGAAGGTGGACAAGGCTATCCATGAAGAAATAAAGGAAAGATACGCGAAACTCAACATCTCCCCTTACAAAGGCTTCGTTAACCCAGTTTACAAACCAGTTTACGATAAAGATGGAAAAATCACGCATATAGAAGTGAAATATGACGAGAGCTTCGTCGAGCAGATGATTCGCTATTCGAGACAATATTCTTCTTTACCAACATTGAACTAAAAAAAACGATAACAAGTTTAGATAATTCCATAAAATATGCTACTTTTGCAAGTACATATAAGATTTCAAAAAGAATAATATTAAAATTTATATAACATGAGAGTTAAAAAAACACCAAAAGCGGACTTGAACAACAAACGTTCAATGTTCACGCTCATCGGTTTAGTTCTCGCTCTTGGATTCACTTACATCTGTTTCGAATGGTCAGACAGCAAAGTGGAAAAGATTGACGAGAGTTTGTTAGTGAACAAAAACGACGGTGAGACAGAAGTTATTGACGCTACGACTCAAGACGAGGAGCCACCAGAGCCAGAGGTAGAGGAAATAGAGAATGAGGTAACCGAGCAATTGGAGCAGACCTTGAATGTCGTTGAGAATGACGTGAAGACAGAGGGAACCATCGAATCTAGCGAAGGAAACATGAACGATACGATTATTCCGGTAGCTCCACAGATAAACAACAACGATGAGGAGGAAGAAGGTGACAAAATCGTCTATACCAAGGTGGATAAGAAAGC